>NZ_KV810987.1:77935-122136 GCF_001812965.1 Actinomyces sp. HMSC075C01 | reverse complement strand
GGTGACCCATCCGTGACTATGTCAGGTGTTTGCGCGGTAGTTGCCCGGTTGAACGGACAAGGGAAAGCGCCCCAGGGGGCGGTCGAGCGTTGCTTCGGTCGTTCCCAGTGCTTCCGGTCGGCGTGCCCTGGCCCGCGCCTCAGTTGTTCGTGAACTGCTCGAGGTCCTCGGTGTGGCGGTGGCCGTCGTCGGCGGCGCTGAGCCAGAAGACGGGCTTGCGCTCCCCTGAGTACTCCCCGGTGGTGACGTCCTGGTAGACGACCAGTCCGAGGCCGCTCGGCACGCTGCGTTCGTCCACGGTCATGTCGGTGGTGTCCGTGGTCTGGCCGGTGTCGATGTGGACGAGCTGCTTCGGGAGCTTCCGGAGCTTCTGGCGTGCGTCCTCAGTTGCGTCATTGTTGTCCGGAGACGCATGCATTGTGTGGACAAGACTGGCGGCCGCTTTCGGGTCCAGGTACTGGCTCACCCATCCTCCGGGATGAACGGCCGTGACTCCGGGCAGGGTGGCGATAGTGTGCCCATCGGTACTGCGCCGCGTCACGGTGTACGGGGCGCAATACAACGTGCACTCGTAGGGCGGTACGTCCGGAGCCAGAAGGAGGTCCTTCCCCGAGGCGCCGATGAGCCACTGATCGGTGGAGAACGAGGATGGCTGAGCGTCGGAGCTCGTGATCGAGAACACCCGGATGGTTCCCTTGCCGGAGCCGGCCGGGAAGTAGTTCTGGGCGGTCTCGACGGCGAGGCTGCTGTTGGTGAGGGCCTGCCCCAGGATGATCCCGGGGACCTCGGCGGTTCGGACAGCCTTGCCGGTCTGCGTGTCGAGGACGACGACGTGCGTGTGTCGGTCGGTCGCCGGCACTCCTCTTTGCGACTCATCAGGTGTCAGAACCAGAGACAGGTAACGGCCGTCGGGGCTGACGATCATGTCGCCATCATGTGACTGGCTCGCTGTCTGGGCGTATCCGCTATTTGAATCCGAGATGCTGTTCGGCATCTGGTGATTGGCTGCTGATGGCTTAATGGACACCGCCCACTGGAACTGATCGGTTGAGGGATCTCTGCTGACGATCCTGGTGACGTCCGCATCCGGTTTTTTGGTGGCTGTGCCAGTGCTGTAGCTGGTGCTGATGAAGAGTCTCCCTGCTTTGGTCGACAGTGTCGTCAGCGAAGCGTCATGCAGTTCCTGCGCTGAAACACCTTCCTTGAGGTCCTCCACGGACTGGGAGGAGAGAGACGTGAGCGCCGGCTCTTGACCGTATGCGCTGATGTTGCATGAGGCTATCGAGAGGGCCAAGGAGACGGATGCGGTCACCGCCAGCATGCGGCGATACGGAGTGTGGTCACGACGCCCTGGAGTGAGTGAGATTCTCATTTGTGCTCCCCCGTGATTCCGTATATCCGATAAGTGTGCGGGCATCGTTCGCTCTGGTCGTACTTCCCGCAGGTGCAGTCACTTTCGGTGTCGCCGGTGGCCTTAAAGATGGCAATGACAGCTCCAGGAGTTCTCATCGCTTGTGCTCGTTCGGCGGTGCCGCCTGGAGTGCTGCTCGCCAGAAGGGTCGGAGGAAGGTCGGTGGAGCCGGGAGTGATGGGGATCGTGGTTCCGGTGGAGCCGTCTCCGGGACGAACAGTGATGGCAGCCGACAGTGAACCATCGTCTGCTGGTATCTCAACGATCTTCGATGGCGAGCCGGTGAAGCCTGGGTACTGGGTGATAGGGGTGACAGTGAGGGTGGATGGGTCGAATACCTTCTCCGTGCGTGGCTCTGGCGGGAAATCTCGCGGACCGTTGTCCAATCTGATAGGGGAGTAGGTGACGATGCTTCCGGACCTCAAGGATGCAGCGGTGTTGATCCCTGAGGTGGCCCCCAGGGGGGAGGTCCTCGTGTCGGCGCCGTCGACCTTGGCCAGTGCGTCCAGGCTGATCGCCTCGGCCACGGGGTTACCCGACGAATCGAACTCGCCGGTGTAGCGTGCAGCCCACCCTCGAATGAAATTGACTAGGTTGGTGGGGTCATCGGGGTGATCGGGAGGATTGGCAAGCACATCATCGACCTCTACGGCAGCCGAGAGGTCCTCCTGTGGAGTGACGCGGAGGATGATCGTTGACTTGTAGGACTGGGGGGAATTTTCATGACGTCGATCCTCGCTGTACTGGTCCAGAATGAACGACGAGTGCCCAGCAGTACCGGAGTAATCGACACGGTCACCATCAGAAAGAGTCCAGAGCTTCTTCCCATCGGTCAGGGAGAAGGCGCTGTTGCCGTCGAGGACCGCGGAGTCTGTCAGCTGAAGTGGGCCGCCGGTGCTCAGATTCTTGAAGACGATCCTGCCGGTCAGAGCATCGAAAACCAAGGTGTCGCCGGTGGATTGTACGAACTTGGGTGACAGGACTCTCAGTGCGACGTACTTCCCGTTCGGGCTGGTGACCAGTGGTGCGGTGGCGTTGGTGAAGGCAAGAAAGTTGTGATTGAAGTTTGCGTGCTTGCGCTCGTAGCTCCACAGGACGTTGCCGTCCTTGGGGTTGAGCGCCATGATGCCGTCGTCGGTGAGGAGGATGGGGCCGCCGGCGCCTGCGACGGTGGTCAGCTTGGTGGAGGAGATCTCCTTGGTCCACGTGGCTGTTGGTGCCAGCGACGTGGGTGGTGCCAGCGAGGTGTCGGCGGGGCTCGCGGCCATGACGTGGTGGACCGGGTTGACCAGTGCCCATGTTCCAGCAATGGCGGAACCGAGCGTCAGCGCCGGGGCAATGACCAGGGCAGCGAGGCAGGCACGGGTACGGTGAGGTACCCGAATGCGCTCGTATCGGGGGCGTCCCTTATCGGTCTTCTCACCGGTCCTGCGCCCGAGGTGGCCCCAGCGGCTCGGGTCATCGTCATCGCCGAGACCTACCGCGGTACTGCGCAGGTAGTGCAGCAGTGGGCCGGTGCTCAGGAAGAGCGTGGCTGAGAGCGCCGCTCCGGCCAGGGCCAGGAGGAACAGGACGGAGAACCCAGTCTCCTGGTAGGTGTCCCACCACGCCAGTGCCAGGGATGCTGAGGCCGTCACCCCCAGGGCCGCCATGATCGTGGTCATGGTCGTCGCCAGGACGGGGCGTTTCTTGTCCCTTAAGTTGAGGAACGGCCAGGCCAGTAGCCCTGCGACGATCATGCAAGTCGTCAGTGCTGAGACCTTGTCCGGGATGAGGTTGCGGGCGTCCACCAAGCCCCGGAGCAGTACCAGCGTGGTCACTGCGAACACGACGGCGCCGATGAGTCCGCCCCAGCGCAGGGCGCGCAGGGTGAGGGCGCCGTGCGGCGGGAAGGGCTCGTCCTCGCTGTCGGCAGTCGCGGCCTGGTCGGCCTCAGTGGCGTCCCGGTCGGCGCTGTCCTCGGCCTCCCCCGTGTCCGGCTCCGACGAGGGTGCATCGCCGGAGCCGGCAGCTCCTGGCTGGGTGCTGGGATTGGTGCCGGGCTGATCGGTGCCGTTGTCGTCGGTGTCGGCGTCGGGCGTGGGAGGCATGAGCCTATTGTGGTGACCCATCCGTGACGATGTCAGGCGTTTGCGAGGCCACCACTCGGTCGAACGGACAAGGGAAGGAGCGCTCCGGAGGGCGGGGCTACTGTTGTTGCTTCGGTCGCTCCCAGTGCTTCAGGTCGGGTGCGGTGACGCCTTCAATGGTGCCGAGCTTTCGTCCCCGGGCATCGACGCGGGTGAGCGTCACCGGCATCTCGCTGCGCCATCCGGTGGCCGGCGACTGTGGGGACAGGAGCAGGGCGCCGTCGTCGATCCCGGTGAGCCACTGGTCGGTGGCGAAGGATGCTGGAGCGGCGGACGTGTCGGTCAGGGAGTAGACGGTGACCGTCCCCTTCCCGTCCCCGGCCGGGTAGTAGGTCCGGGCGGTCTCCACGGCCAGGGCGTCGTTGGTCAGCACCTGCCCCAGGATGAGCCCCGAGACCTCCACGGTGCGGACCGTCTCCCCGGTGGCGGCATTGAGCACGAGGACGTGGGTGCGCTGAGCGGCGACGTCGAGCGGGTTGTGGTCGTCGTCCGAGTCGTGAAGCACGGGCCTCATCTGCGGTGGACGCAGGACGAGGGAGACGTAGCGGCCATCGGGGCTGACGACGGCGTAGCCGGCTGGCCGCCACGCGAGGAGGTCGTGGGCAACGTCCTGGGCAGAGCTGCCGTCGTCGTCGAGCCAGTCGACGACGGCCGGCTTGATCTCACGCGCCCACAGCACCGAGCCGTCTGCGCCGCGGTACCTGGCGACGATGGAGCTGTTCGCCCCCGACCGGTCCTGTCTGCCGCGTTGCGCCTTCTCCTTCTCCGTCAGTTCCTGAGCTGAGACGTGGAGGAAGTCCTTGCCGATGGGTGTGGAGTAGTAGTCGGTGCTGGTGGGAGTCTCCGAGACGCGCTCCTTGACCTGTGAGGCGCTCAGGGCGGTGGACTCCACCTGCTGCAGCTGCGAGGGGTTCGGGCTGCAGGCGCTCATGGCCCCCGCGAACAGGATTCCCGCAGCCAGGGCTGAGCCGGTGAGGCGCCGGCGACGGAGGTGAGGGCGTGTGCTGGTCATGATGAGGCTCCTGAGATGCCGAAGATGCGGAAGGAGTGGGAGCCCTTGTCCGGGCCGGTGGCCATGATGACGAGGGTTGTTCCCGGCGTGCTCAGGGTGGTGAGCAGTGGATTCGACGACGGCGACGGATCCTCGATGGTCCACACGTGCCGAGTTCCGGGCGCGTAGTAGGTGGAGCCCGCGGGCACGTCCACCGTCGTCGGGGTGCGCTCCCCGCTGCTGACGCTCAGGACGCCGCCACCACCGGACTCGGCGCGGGTGAGGCCGGCGTAGGACAGGATCCCGGCCTCCTGCGCCGAGTGGGAGACGGTCCGGGTCTGCGGGTCGAAGATCGCGGCGACGGCTGTGTTGCCCTCGAAGTCCTTGGGGGACTGCGGCGCATCGAGTACCGAGTCGCCCTGTGCCCGTCGAGGCAGAGTCGTCAGCGTGCCCGTGGCGCGGGAGGCTGCGCTGTTGGTTCCGGAGGTCAGGCCCAGGTCGTAGGTACTGGTGTCGGCTCCGGCGACGCCGGCCATGGCGTCAAGGTTGACGGCCTGCGCCGCCCAGCCCGTGGGGGAGGTCTGGAAGTCGATCGGCGTGGGTGTCTGCGTGAAGGCGGCCACCCACCCGCCGCTGATGACCGGCTCCCCCTGACCGTTGGAGACCAGTGGGGCGCTCTCACGGCGCGTGACGGGGGAGGTGTCCGCCATGAGTGTGTAGGCCACATGCGGCCCGTGCCGGTCTGGTTGTCCCTCGGGACTGCGCGGCACACCCCCGAGGAGGAAGGTGGAATGACCGGCCGTTCCCGAGTAGGGCCAGGTATCAGGTGAGACGGAGACATCCTCTTTGTCGATGGACCACAGTCGGGAGCCGTCGGTGAGCGAGTAGCCGGTGGCGCCGTTGAGCAGGACGGAGTCGGTGAGCTGGAGGACGTCTCCCTGCATGAAGCCCTCATAGGTGACGCGTCCGGTCACCGTATCGAGAACCACCACCAGGGATTCGATGCTCATACCCTCTGGCTCTTCGCCGTCGGTGGAATCGAGGGTCACCGCGAGGTGACGGCGGTCCGGGCTCGAGTAGCAGCGGATGAAGCGCGCGTGCTTGCGCGAATAGGTCCACCGGGTCGAGCCGTCGGCGGGATTGAGGCCGACGACGCCGTCGCTGCTCAGGACGACCGGCCCGGCAGCACCGGCTACCACGTCCATCATGCCGTGGATGTCCTGCGACCAGGCCGCCGTCGAGGCGAAGGACCGAGGCAGTGCCGGAAGCGCAGAGGTGTCCATGCTCGCAGCGGTCGACGGCGTGACCCGGCTCGCGATCAGGTGTGGGACCGTGGCCGCTGCCCCGAGGGCGAGCGGCGGAACGACGATGAGAACGACCGCGCAGAGGACGGTGCGCCACGAGGGCCGGGGCAGCCGAATCCTCCGCAGGCCTCCCAGCCGTGCCCTCAGGTTCTGCTTCTGCGGCGGCGGGAAATAGGTGGCCCGGGTGGCACGAACCAGGAGATCGGTCGCCGCCAGCAGGCCCAGACCCAGCGCCCCCACCGCCAGCGTCAGCAGCTGGTCGATACTGACCGAGGTACTGCGCAGCTGGGCGTGCCACAGGCGAAGAAGGACGATGGCGAAGCCGCCCGAGAACACCAGGAAGCACAGCGGTTGGAAGAGGACCGTCTTCCTGATGAGCGCTCGCGGTGAGGCGGGATAGCTCTTCAAGGCAAAACGCGCGGTTTCTCTCCACTTGAAGTAGCCGGCGATCCATATGAGCGCGGCCAGGCCACCGACGAAGCCCCCGACCGCCTTCATCGCGTGACCGAGATCCCCCAGCCCGCTCTGGTAGACGAGGAACAGCACGGCCATCGACCCGACCGCCAGGAGCCAGCCGAGGCGCAGGGCCCGCAGAGCCCGCAGCATCGTGAGGATGCGCCGCGGAGGATCGGGCACCGAACTGTCTGAGGCGCCAACGGATCCAGCGGTCTCCGCGGCCTCGGTGGCCTCGGCGGACTCAGCGGAGCCGGCGGACTCGGCGGCCTCCGCGGACTCGGCGGAGCCGGCGGGTGCAGGGGACTCGGTGTTCTGGGACTGGTCGCTGTGCCGATCGGTCATCGTGCTGTCTTCCGTGCCGCTACTTGCTGGTGAACTGCTCGAGGTTCTCGGTGTGCGGGTGGCCGTCGTCGTCGGCGCTGAGCCAGGCAACCGGCACCGACGGCGAGCTCTGCTTGTCGGGATCGGTTCTCCTCGTCACGAGAAGCCCCGGACCAGTGGACAGTCCTGTCTCCTCGGCCTGGTCGCCGTTGAGGTCGGTGGCGGCACCGGTGTCGACATCGACCACCTCCCGTGCTGCCTGCGCAGACGCCTCGCCGTCCTCGCCGTCTGGGGCGGGCTCCTTGTATCTCTCGACCCAGCCGCCGCGGTAGACCCTGTCTGCATGCGTGATGGTGCCGAGTTTCTGGCCGCCGGTGCTGATGCGCGTCAGGGCGAAGGGGCCGCAGGGGTCGCTGCACATCTTGTGGTGCACCGGCTGCGGTGACAGGAGCAGTGAGTCCTGACCGGCTCCCACAAGCCACTGATCGGTGGGAGCCGTGGTGGGAGAGGAGGTTCCATCAAGTGGGAAGGCGGTGATGGTGCCTTTGCCCTCCCCAGCGGGAAAGTAGGCGCGAGCGGTCTCGACGGCGAGGTGATCGTTGGTGAGGGCCTGCGCCAGGATGAAACCGGAGAACTCCCGGGTGAGGACGGTCTTCCCGGTCCTGGCATCGAGAACGACGACGTAACCGCGCTGCTGGGAGGCCAGTTCCACGGTGCTCGACTGATCTGCTGGCTGCGACTCGTCTCCGTGCTTCTGATACGCCTGTATGAGGATGGAGACGTAGTTCCCATTGGGGCTCACAACGAGTGCGCCAACAGCTGTCGACATCAGTCGCCCTGTCAGATCGTGGTCTGAATAGTTCGGCCACGAGATGCTGTTGAGGGGACTGTCGGCCAGGCTGATGTCGATGGCCCACCGAGGTGCGTCCTGTCTGGAGGTGCTGCTCGCGACAGTGAGGATGTTGTTCTTCAGGCCTGTTGACACGAATGCCCCGCCGTTAGTGGGGGTGGATGGCGTATCGAGCTCATCGATGTTCTTCAGGGTGCGCGAGGTGACCTCGAGACGCCTGGGACGGGGGAGCGAGGTGGGATGGCTGCAGGCGCCCAAGGAAAGCGTCAGGGTGACGGCGATGGTGCACAGTGCGATGAAGAACGTGTGTGGTGTGGCGCTGGCAGGAGGCATGAAAGTAAGTGCGTTGTGAGGGTGCTTGCCCATTATTTCCCTCCCGTGATGCCGTAGATCCTGACGTATTGTGATGCCCCATCTCCTGGAGGTGCGGCGTTCAGAGTGACGAGTGTGACGCCAGGGGTGTTCACTGCCGACAGGTAGGAACCGCCGGCGTGCGCGACCGCCAAGTCGTTGAGTTTCGCGTTGGAGGGGTCGCCGGTCCCCGGCGCGTAGAACGTTGTCCCGGGGGCGATGGGCAGGGACGCGGAGTGACCGTCAGGGGTGCGGGCGGTGATCTGGCCACCAGGGTTCGTCTCTGTTGCCCGGGAGGTGATACCGACGGCGATACCAGAGATTCCTGCCGACTCACGAGCGGGTTTCACTGCCTTGCTGTGTGGGTCGAAGACCTGCCCGACCGACGGCACCCCGTCCCAGAACTCTCTGAAGTCAGGAAACCTGTCGGCGTTGCTGGGTGGTGGACTCGATGGCAGCATCGCCAGCGTTCCTGATGCGTAGGACGCCACGGCATTGACGCCCAACGTGACGCCCAGGTCGTAGGTCTGGGTGTCGGCACCTGGCACGCCGGCCAGGCCGTCAAGGTTCGCCGCGTAGGCATGGCCGGTCTCAGTCAGGGTGGTGGCCCGTGACCACGCATCGTTGTCGAAGGAAGCGACCCATCCGTCGATGACCACCACCCGCCCTAGATAGTTCTCGAGCAGGTTGGGAGCTGGAGTGATCTGGTCTGGGTGTGCCTGCGGGATGAGGGACAGATGCAGGTCCTTGCCGGTCTCGATGAGAAAGGATGCATGCCCGGCCGTACCGATATAGGCGCCTGGTCCGAGGGGTGGCACCTGAAGCCCGGCGCTCTGGAAGTCCCAGAGCTTGGTGTCCTTGTCCAGCGAGTAGACGGTTGTGTCATCGAGCAGGGCGCTGTCCGTGAGCTGGAGTGCCCCTCCTGCGCTGACGTGCTCATGAGTCACCTTGCCGGTGACGGAGTCGAGCACCAGGGAGACGTAAGACTGGACGTCCTGGCGGTCCGGGCTGCCGCCATTCTGTTTCCCGCCGTTGATGATGAAACCTGGGCCGCTCAGGCGCAGGGCGATATGGCGGTGGTCGGGGCTGGTGATGAGGTAGGTGTCGCCCAAGGATTGCGTGGCACGATCCGAAACCAGTGCGGAGTACACCGCTCCGTCACGCTGGTACGTCCAGCGAACGGAGCCGTCCTGCGGGTTGAACCCCATGAGGCCGGTCGTGGTGAGGATCACGGGGCCGGCGGCGCCCCCGACGACGTCGAGCATTCCGTCGACGTCCTTGCTCCAGGCGGCTTGTGAGCCGAGAGAAGACGGGGCTGATGGCAGTTGCGAGTCGTCGATAGCGGCTGCGGTCGTGTGGTGCACGAGGGGAGTCCAACGGTAGTGCGGCACCGCGGCAATGCCCGTCAGGACAACAGACGGCAGAAGGATCAGAGCGCCTGTTGCGGCAACCGTACGCCGGCTGAGCGTCGCGGGCCTGAGCGTCGGGACCCAAGGGTGCCGGCCACGGCCTCGTTTGGTGGGGACTGATTCACGAGGGCGACATGCTCGGATCCCCCGGAGAACGGCGTCGCATGTCGCCAACAATCCAGCGGCGGCCAGACCGAGGGCCACGGCCAGCAGCTCGTCGACATGAAAGCCGGCGTCCAGGGCCTCACGCCACAGCAGGATGACCCGCCAGACGGTGTAGCCCGCACAGCCCGCGATGCCCGCCGGCAGGAGGATGAGGGGGATCTTCGGCGGCTTGGGGGTGCCCACGTTCTGCTCCGCCCACGCACTGAAGCTCTTGGTGCAGATGACGGCGCAGGCGGCCCAGAACCCGACGGCGATGACAACCGGATACTGGCACTGCTTGCGCAGCGGAGTGAACAGGTGGGACAGGCCAATACCCCACAGGAAGTACAGCCCGACGGCGGTAGCGGATGCGAGCAGGAAACCGACCCGAAGCGCGCTCAGGATGCTGGTGAGGCGCTTGGACCATCCGCGGCGGCGCTGGTGAGCGGGGGACGCTGCGGCGGCGCCAGTGTCGGCATCGGATGGGGACTCGGCGGCAGGTGGCATGGTGTGCGGTCCTTCGTCGCGGGGAGGCTTGGGTACTACTTGGTGGAGAACTGTTCGAGGTTCTCGGTGTGGGGGTGGCCGTCGTCGGCGGCGCTGAGCCAGAACTGTGGGGTGGAGGTGGTCTCGCGGTTCTGGCCCTCGCCGGTGGAGGTCTCCCGGGAGACGAGGAGCCTTGCAGCAGTCGGCAACGCGACCTCCTTCACCTTGAGGCCCGCGACGTCGGTGGTGACGCCGGAGTCGAGGTGGACCAGCTCTGTGGGGGTGGCCTGATCCGTGTTCTCGCTGCTGTCCTTGATTCGTCCGACCCATCCGCCCCGGTAGACGTCGGTCACTCCGGCGATTGTTCCGACGACGTCGCCGCCCTTGCTCAGGCGGGTCAGCGGCTGAGAGCCGAAGTGCCCTTGGCTCATGTTGGACGGCGCCAGCAGCAGGGAGTCCTGGGTGGCTCCGACGAGCCACTTGTCCGTGGGGATCGTGGCCGCCTTGGCCGTCGGCTTGGCCAGGGAGTACGTGGTGATGGTCCCGTGTCCGTTGCCGCCGGGGTAGTAGGCCTGGGAGGTCTCCACGGCCAGGGTGTCATTGGTGAGCACCTGGCCCAGGATCAGCCCCTTGACCTCCTCAGTGCGGACAGTCCTTCCGGTCTCGGTCTCGATGACGAGGACGTAAGCACGCTGGTCTGCGACGGTGAAGTCCCGATTTTCCTCCCGTGCCTCGTAGGGATCGAGCATGTCAGCGGGTCGTAGAAGGAGAGACGCGTGACGTCCGTCAGGACTGACGACTGCGTATCCGGATGTCGACTCGAGAAGCTGACCTTCGGCGGCCATCTGAGGTGTCGTTGTCTTCCCCAAGAGCATGTCAGCAACAGAAGGAGTGATTGTAGTTGACCACACAATACCTCCCTCCGTATTGTGTTTTACTAATGTTGTCTGACCGTTGTGGGTGTCATACATGCTGAGTGGGCCACTATTGGTCGGAAGTGGGGCAACGCTGGAGTGGCTGAAGTAGTCTCCCAGTTCGACGTTCTTGGCTTCGCCGGTACTGAGTGAAGAAGCTGAGGGGGTCGACGCCTTGGAGGGGTTGCTGGTCATGAAGGAGCATGCTGCTAGTGATGCCATCCCGAGGGAAAGTGACATCAGCGCGCCGGTGATGCGCAGAAGGTGGCTCGAGTGTTGCTTGCTCGAGCAGAGGACGTTGTCGGCGACTCTCATTGCTGTGTGGCCTCCGTGATCCCGTAGAGGCGATAGGGGCAGCTCTCAAAACTGGGGCGCGCGGTGGGGTTGAGGATGATGATGTTCGCTCCTGGTGTGTGAAGCGCAAAGATGTTTGCGAAGTTGCTGAGGGTGATGGCCATGTCCTTCATGTCAGGGTTGTATGTAGGATATCCTGGGGGGTAGAAGATGCTGCCTGGCGAGATAGTGAAGGAGATTTCGGTGTCGTTGCCCATGGAGGACATTCTTATCTTGGCGCCGGCGGAATCTCCCGTGGTCGCAGATGAGAGTCCGACTGCTCGAATGAGGCCTGATGTTTGACTGGCCGACAGCGTTTTCTGTGTTGAGGGGTCGAAAATCGTTGAGATAGTGGTGGACTCGTCCCACTCGGGAAATTTCTGATGGTCGCCAATGCTACGTGCCGGCGAGGGTAGCGTTGCCGGGAGCATGACGATTTTCCCGGTGGTTAGGGATGCTGGGGCATTGATGCCGGCGCTTCGGCCGACATGATGAGTGGGTGTGCCGGTGCTACCTGGCTTCGCAAGCGAGTCGAGGTCGGCGACATGCACCTGCCACCCCAGGTCGTCGGAGCCGTTAGCGGTTGTGGGGGTACCGTCACTGAAGATGGCCGTCCACCCATCGATCACCAATGGTAGTGCCGCATTTGCCATGAGTGGGACTGGGGGAGTGGTGTGAACCCGGCTGGGGTCATCCTGGGAGACAAGGGACAGGCTCCCGTATTGCAGGATGCCTGCGCCATCCACGCGGTCTTCGGAGTGTCCCACGATGAATGTTGAGTGTCCGGCTGTCCCGAAATACTTTTCTCGCCCTCCGTCTTCGATGCTGACGCCAAGCTTCTTCAGATCCCATTTCTCGATCTTGCTGCCGAAGGCGTAGATCTTACTTCCGTCCAGGATCGCAGAGTCGGTGATCTGAAGGACTCCGCCGTCGGAGAGATGGTCATTGACCACTTGGCCGGTGATCGCGTCCAAGACGATTGTCATCGTTGTCTGGTCGGTGACTGGAAGGTGCTTCACCTTACCGGGGCCGGAGATGCGAAAGGCGATGTACCGGCGGTTGGGGCTGACTACGAGCGTGCGAGCGTATTTGTTCCCCGCTTGTTCACCTATGGGGTCGAGGAATGTCTCGTATGTGGCACCCTTTCTCGCGTAGCTCCATAAGGTGCTTCCGTCAAGGGGGTTAATTCCTGTGACGCCGTCGGCAGTGTGGATGACGGGGCCGGCGGCCCCCGCCACAATGTCGAGGACGTTGTCGATGTCCTTGATCCAGGCCGGCTCGCTGGCCAAGGAGGCGGGGTAGGCGGGAAGAGTCGTGGCGACTGATGGTAGAGCCAGCTTCTGGGCGGCCTCATTGCGTCGGTTCAGTGGGATGGCGGCCGCCCCGGCAAGGAGGACGGAGGGGGTCAGCACCAGAGCGGCACGTACGAGCGTCCGACGTCGCGGGTCCTCGGGGCGCTGAACCGGCTTTCTGGACCGCCGGAGGCGTGTCCACCATTTCCGCCGGTAGAGCTCCGGAGGCAGCACGGCGGCCCGGAGCATGCGAATAAGAATGTCGGTGATGCTCAGGAGTGTCAGTCCCGTCGTTCCCGCAGCGATGGCAATGAGGTCCACGGTGTTGATCCCGGTGCGGGAGAGCACGGAGGACCACGTCGACAGGCACTCCCGTATCATCCAGGCGGCGAACACTGCGATTCCACTCATTGCCAGGACGGCGACCGCGGTGCGTATGACGGCAATGGGGGAGCCGTGGACGGGGTCGCGGAACCTCGAGGGCCGAGGACGGACAATGACGGTCGCCATCCAGAGGGCGCCGATCACGGCAGGGGGCATTCCCCACAGGGGGGCGGTGCGAACGCCACTCGGCCAGGCGAAGAAGAGCACGACGGCTCCGATGACGCTGAGCAGCGCCCCGGTTCTCAGCGCCGGCAGGGCGGGCAGGAGGCGTTGCGCGATATCCGCGGCCCCTCGCCTGGCCTCCCGCACTTCGGTGTCAGCGGCCTGACCGGTGGACGTGTCGGAGGTGTCAGTCGGCGCCGTGTCGTTATGATCGGCGTCGGCTGGAGGAGTCACGGGAGGCATAGCCCCATTGTGGTGGGCCGCTCCGGATCGTGCGGCAGAATTCGTGAGGCGGTTCGTCCTGCGCTGCGTGAATACACCGACGCCGTCCCTGCCATCGCGGTCGTACCTTGAGTCTCGCATTCGTGCCTTGGGCCTCGCGTTCGGGGGTTAAGGGTACGAACGCGAGACCTACCCTACGAACGCGACCGGTGGGGCGGGGCGCCAGGCGGAGGCTGAGCCTGCGAAGACGACGATGGACGGGGATCATGGCCTCATGAACTGCTCGCACCATCGTCTGGCCCTCCTGACAACCACCGGTGCCGGCCTCTGTGGAGCGCTGGTGCTGGCCGCCTGCGCCGCCCGTCCACGCGGGGACGACTCGCTCCCGCTGCCCGGCGACGACCTGGTGCCCGAGGCAACCATGATCGAGACCCACCAGATCGACATCGACGCCCCGGTAGCCGCGGTCTGGCCCTGGCTGGTGCAGCTGGGGTACGAGCGCGGCGGCTTCTACAGCTTCGATCTGCTCGAGCGTCTGGCGGGTGTGGGCATCACCAACGCCCGACGCGTCGAGCCGCGGTGGCAGGACCTCGCCGTCGGTGACCGGGTGTATCTGGCCGCCGACGCCGCCCTGACCGTCGCGCGTCTCGACCCCGGGCGCTGCCTCGTCCTGTCCTCCGACGGCGGCGCCGCGCCGCCCGGGGCGGGCATGGACTTCGACTTCTCCTGGGCCTTCGTGCTCGACGAGCTTGACGCTCCCCGCTCCGGTCGCTGCCGTTTGCGGATCCGGGAGCGCTACCTACCCCACCGGAGCGCAACGACGGCGGTGGTGTGGGCGGTGCGTCCCGTCGCCAGGTTCATGACCCGGGGGATGATGTGGGGCCTGCGCAGGCGCGCCCAGGGCTGAGTCGACCCGGCTCAAGGCTTACTCACGCCTACCGCGAACAGGGGCATGGCCCAGGCGTCGGCCTGGTTAGCCTTGTCAGCACGTGCTCTCAGCGCCATCTCTCCGCGGCGCTGCGACATCCCTCGCCACCACCGGACGAGCGGTCCTGCACTGAGCGCGTGCCGAGGAGGAATTACTGATGTTTGAACGCTTTACCGACCGCGCCCGTCGCGTCGTCGTGCTCGCGCAGGACGAGGCGCGGGCCCTGAACCACAACTACATTGGCACCGAGCACCTCCTTCTCGGCCTCATTCACGAGGGCGAGGGGGTGGCCGCCAAGGCGCTGGAGTCCATGGATATCTCCCTGGACGCCGTGCGCAGCCAGGTCATTGAGATCATCGGCGAGGGGCAGTCCGCCCCCACCGGTCACATCCCCTTCACGCCGCGCGGCAAGAAGGTCTTCGAGCTCTCCATGCGTGAGGCCCTCCAGCTCGGCCACAACTACATCGGCACCGAGCACCTTCTGCTCGGCCTGCTGCGCGAGGGTGAGGGCGTGGCCGCCCAGGTCCTGACCAACCTCGGCGGGGACCTGTCCAGCGTGCGCCAGACCGTCATGCAGATGCTCTCGGGCTACGAGGGCAAGGAGACCGTCAACGCCGGCGGCCCCTCCAAGGAGGGCACGCCCTCGGGCAGCGCCATCCTGGACCAGTTCGGCCGCAACCTCACCGCCGCCGCCCGCGAGGGCAAGCTGGACCCGGTCATCGGCCGCAAGAAGGAGATGGAGAGGGTCATGCAGGTCCTCTCCCGGCGCACCAAGAACAACCCCGTCCTCATCGGGGAGCCCGGCGTGGGCAAGACCGCCGTCGTCGAGGGCCTGAGTCAGGCCATCGTCCACGGTGACGTCCCCGAGACCCTGCGCGACAAGCAGCTCTACTCCCTGGACATGGGCTCGCTCGTGGCTGGCTCGCGCTACCGTGGTGACTTCGAGGAGCGCCTCAAGAAGGTCCTCAAGGAGGTGCGCACCCGCGGCGACATCGTCCTGTTCATTGACGAGATCCACACCCTCGTCGGTGCCGGCGCTGCCGAGGGCGCCGTCGACGCCGCCTCCATCCTCAAGCCCATGCTGGCCCGCGGCGAGCTCCAGACCATCGGGGCCACCACCCTGGACGAGTACCGCAAGATCGAGAAGGACGCCGCCCTGGAGCGCCGCTTCCAGCCGGTGACCGTCGACCAGCCCAGCATCGAGGAGACCATCGGGATCCTCACCGGCCTGCGCGACCGCTACGAGGCCTTCCACCGCATCGTCATCACCGACGAGGCCATCGAGGCCGCCGCCAAGCTCGCCGACCGCTACATCAACGACCGCTTCCTGCCGGACAAGGCCATCGACCTGGTCGATGAGGCCGGTGCCCGCCTGCGCATCCGCCGCATGACCGCCCCGCCCGAGCTGCGCGAGATCGACGAGAAGATCGCCGAGGTCAAGCGGGAGAAGGAGTCGGCCATCGACGACCAGGACTTCGAGCGCGCCGCCTCCCTGCGCGACGACGAGCGTCGCCTGGCCGACGAGCGCGCCGCCAAGGAGAAGGCCTGGAAGTCCGGCGACCTCGACCAGGTCGCCGAGGTCGACGAGGCGCTCATCGCCGAGGTCCTGGCCATGTCCACCGGCATCCCGGTGGTCAAGCTGACCGAGGCCGAGTCCGCCAAGCTCCTCAACATGGAGGCCGAGCTCCACAAGCGCATCATCGGTCAGGACAAGGCCATCGAGGCCCTGTCGAAGTCGATCCGCCGCACCCGTGCCGGCCTGAAGGACCCCAAGCGCCCCGGTGGCTCCTTCATCTTCGCCGGCCCCACGGGCGTCGGAAAGACCGAGCTGGCCAAGGCCCTGGCGGAGTTCCTGTTCGACGACGAGGACGCCCTCATCCAGCTCGACATGTCCGAGTTCGCCGAGAAGCACACGGTCTCGCGGCTCTTCGGCGCCCCTCCCGGCTACGTCGGCTACGACGAGGGCGGCCAGCTCACCGAGAAGGTGCGCCGCCGGCCCTTCTCCGTGGTCCTGTTCGACGAGGTCGAGAAGGCCCACCCGGACATCTTCAACTCCTTGCTGCAGATCCTGGAGGACGGGCACCTCTCCGACGCCCAGGGCCGCGTGGTCGACTTCAAGAACACCGTCATCATCATGACCACCAACCTCGGCTCCAAGGACATCGGCAAGTCGGTAGCCACCGGCTTCCAGTCGACCGAGTCCGGCGCCATGGACTACGAGGAGATGAAGGCTCACGTCAACCGCGAGCTCAAGCAGCAGTTCCGGCCCGAGTTCCTCAACCGCGTCGACGACCTCATCGTCTTCCCGCAGCTGACCAAGGAGGAGGTGCGCCAGATCGTCGACCTCATGATCGCGCGCCTCGACAGGCGCCTGGCCGAGCAGCAGATGACCATCGAGCTGACCGAGGCCGCTAAGGAGCTCCTGGCCGAGCGCGGCTTCGACCCGGTGCTCGGCGCCCGCCCGCTGCGCCGCGCCATCCAGCGCGACATCGAGGACGCCCTGAGCGAGAAGATCCTCTTCGGGGAGATCGAGCGGGGCCAGAAGGTCATCGTCGACGCCGAGGGTGAGTCCATCCTGGGTGAGTTCATCTTCCGCGGCGAGCCCTGGGAGCAGGGCGAGGCCGAGGTCGCCGCACTGCGTGAGGCTGAGAATGCCGCGGCCAGCGGTGGGACAGGGGCCTCCAGCCCGCTGCGCATCTCCTCGACGCCCATCAGTCGTGGCGGCGGCGCCTCACCTGCTGCCGAGCCCGGGCGCTGACCTCACCGGGTCCAGTCCCCTTATCAGTTCCATACGATGGGCCGCAACCTCACTGGGTTGCGGCCCATCGTCGTCGCTGCACAGCGGGGCCCTCGGTCTGCAAGACGCGTTGGCGTGAACTGCAGGGGAGGCGGTGGGGCCGCCTTGCTCCCGCCTCCATTTTTCCAGGTGGCTCCCATGAACTTGGACGCATGAGTGTGCGGGATGCGGTTCACAGTTATGAATATGCACGGAATTCGGGCTCGGTGTCGCCGCAAAGCATGGAAATGAAAATTGAATGAAATCTGAACGAAGCAAGAGAATATTCTGAGAGTTTGGCCTGACTGTCTCATGTCTGTCCTCTGCCGGATACAGTGGAGTGACGATCCGTCGAAAGTCGTCCCTCTGACATGGTCGATCGGTGTCGTCACCCCGCCTTGTGCGGGGCCGTCTCAAACGTCTTTGCCCCTACTCGTCCTCACTGTCCGTACCTGTCCGCCCTCATTCAGACTGCCGCGACGCTCCTCGATCGCGGCGCCGGAATGTCCGGCTCGGATCGCCCGTGCGTGCTCACGCATTCTTGGTGCCGCTACTCCCATGACCCAACTCAGATACGAACCGCGACATTTCCACCAGCATCGTTTTCCGCGACTGCGGACCGCTAACGCTGCTGTGACCCTGAGCGTCCTCGGCGTGGTGGCGGCGGTACTGCCCTGGATCGGCTGGCCGAAGCAGGTCACTGTCGGTGTCCTGGTCCTCACCGTCCTCATCGGGCTGGGGCTGGTGACGGCGCCGCCCACCCGGGCGCTCAAGCGCGGCGGCATCGCCCCGGGTGCTCGTTGGCACTGGGGCGCGGCGATGCTCCTGGGCATGTCCCCGGCGATCCTGCTGGGTCTGAGCTTCCCCGTCGTGTCCCAGAAGATGGCTGCCAGCACGGTGAGTGGCACGGGCCTGCCGGTCATCGTCCTGAGCGTGTCGGTGGCGGTGCCCTGGCTCAGCCAGATCATCGGCACCCCCGTTTACCGGCTCCTGGGCGACTCCATCGGCCGCGGTCCGCGGGCGGTCCTGGAGCGCTACTGCTCCATCTGGCCGGCACTGTTCCTGTGGGCGCTCCTGCCCACGGCGCTGGAGATCCTCGTCGTGGCCGCCGTGACCGGCTGGAACCCGCACGTCCTGGGCGTCCACACCGCCCTGCTCCTCCTGCACGTCATCTTCGTGCAGTCACTCATCGTCGCCGACGTCGCCGGACGACGCCGTCTGTGGTCGGTGGGCTGGCTCTGCTACGCCGTCGCGCTCGTCGCCGAGCCCACCTGGTGGTACCTGCCCCCGCTGATGGGAGCTCTCAGCCAGCTCCTGTCCATGGGACGCTCCCTGGGCAGGATCCTGCGGCCCCGCGGGGTTGCCACCGGCATCCTCGTGCAGGACATGCTCCGCGGCGCGATCCTGGGGGGAGTGCTGTGGTCAGACAAGTTCTTCCTCTTCCTGGGCGCCGGTCGCGACTTCGACGTGGCGCTGGTCTACCTGTGCCTCCAGCCCGCCGTCGTCGCTTACTGCTACTACTTCGCGGTCACCGCGCCGCGGGTCAACACCGAGATCGCCCTGTTCCAGACGGTTCTCAAGCGTGAGGGCATGACCAGCCTGCGCGAGCGCGGGCGCGCGCTGCGCCGGCTGCTGGACGCCAGCCTCATCCGCGCCTGCATCGTGGGGGCCGCCGGCGTCATCGTCGTCGTGTGCTCCATGGCGCTCATATCCTCCGAGCAGGTCCCGCTGGTCCTCGAGGTGTGCCTGTCCTCGATCCTGTTCACGGTGCTGACGCTCCTGAGCTACGAGATCGACCACATCGGAGACTCGACCACCGCCCTGCTCCTGTCCGGCATCCACGTGGCGATCGCCGCTGCCCTGCTGCTCAAGGTGGCCGACGCCGCCGCCTACCTGCCGCTGGCCGGTGTCGACCTGGTGCTGTGCGCGCTGGGGCTGCTGCTCTACCGCAAACGGTGGGCCGCACCCGAGTACTCCTTCTTCTGGGGAAAGGCCATGTCCTGGTGAGCTCGTCATCCTCCTTCCGCGCCCGCCTGGAGAGCCTCCCGCTGCGCTACTCGGCTCCCGCCGGCGGCTACGCCCCGATGCCCAGCCCCGACGACGCCCCCGGCATCGGGGACCGGGGCGAGGAGACCGGCCCCAGGATCAAGGTCGGCCCCGACGGCTACGGCGTCGTCGTCACTACTGGCGGCGCCAGCGCCCCGAGCGGCCCCTCGGCCGCCACCCCCTCCGCCGGCTCACCCACCGTCCCGCCCGCTACTGAACCGGCTGCGCAGCCGGCCGCGGCGTCGGCCTCCACTCCTGAGATCCCGGCCGCACCGATCTACGGTGTGGTCCAGGCCCCGGCGCCTGCCGGCTACGGCGTGGTCCAGCCGCGCCCCAAGAGCCCGAAGTCGGCCTCCCCGCAGAGCCCCGACGTCCTGGACTCCCCGATCTTCGGTGCCGTGAGCTCGGCGGCCTCGGGCGCCTCGGCGTCCTCGCCGGTGGAGCCGGCCGCCCCCCGCTCCGCCGCGTCACCGGCTCCCGATGACGTTGAAGCCCCTGACGCCACGGCAGCGTCGGTGCCCTCTGAGCCCTCTGAGCCCCCGGCGCACGGCGAGTCCCCGGCCCCCACGGCCATCGCCTGGGAGTCCGTGGCCTCGGCCGCCTCCGACGCCGCCGCCATCCCCCTGTCCCAGCAGGCCGCCCAGGAGGAGCCAGAGGACGAGGAGACCCCCGCCGGTGGGAGCGAGCTGCCCCAGCTCCCCGAGGAGCCCGAGCCGGAGACCGATGACCAGGAGCTGCCCGACGGCGTCCCCGAGGACGGCGTGTACGTCGACGTCGACGTCGCCATCGTCATGGAGTCCACCTACCCCTATCTCAAGGGCGGGGTCTCCGCAGTGGTCCACGACATCATCACCGGCAACCCGGACCTCACCTTCGGGATCATCCACATCACCTGGGACTCCCACTCCCCGCGCAAGGACCTCTACGGCATGCCGGACAACATCGCCTGGGTGAAGGTCCTCTACCTGTCCATGGAGGAGCACCAGGAGGACTTCCTGCGCGCCCGCCCGCGCGACCTGCACATGAACCGCCGCCAGCGCCGTGAGCTGTCCCGGCGCATCCTGGGCGCCCTGCTCTCCCTGGCCCAGGATGGCCAGACCGAGCCGCTGTGGGACCTCATCAGCGAGGGCCTGAGCGCCTCACGCCGCTACCCGGTCTGGGCGATCCTGGGCACGCGCGAGTTCATGGAGGCCTACCACGACATGATGCCGGACCTGGGGATGTCGATGACCGACATCTTCTGGTGCCTGCGCGACTTCTTCTCCCTGGCCTACGCGGTCCTGGCCGAGCCGGTCCCGCGCGCCCAGGTCTACCACGCCCACACCACCGGCTACGCCATGCTGCTGGGCGTCAACGCCGCCCGCGAGCACGGCACCAAGGTGCTGCTGACCGAGCACAACCTCTACGTGCGCGACACCGTCAACACCCTCCTGGAACGCAGGCTGGACCTCAACGTCAGGCTCACCGACTACCGCACCTTCGACGTCACCGGCCGCGAGCGCATGTGGATGGCCTGGTGGCTGGAGATGGGGCGCCTGTGCTACCCCTACGCCTACGCCTCCACCTACCTCTACCCGCGGGCCATCACCGAGGCCAATGAGCTCGGCGGAGACTCCGGGCGCGCCATCGTCATCCCCAACGGCATCGTCACCTCGGAGTTCGACGCCTCCTACGCCGCGCGCCTGGCCGCCATCGAGGAGATCAAGAAGGAGGGGGCGGACAAGCACCTGTGGAAGCTGGTGTACATCGCCCGCGTCGTGCCCATCAAGGGGCTGCTGGACATGATCGACTCGGTGCGCCTCATGGTGGACCGGGGCCTGAACATCCACCTGGACGTGTGCGGGCCCACCGAGCACATGCCCTCCTACTTCGAGCAGTGCCTGACCCGCATCGTCGAGCAGGGACTGGAGAGCGTCATCACCGTGCGCGGCACCGTCAAGGTCCGCGAGCTCCTGCCCGAGTTCGACCTGTTCGTCCTGCCCAGCTACAACGAGGGCCTGCCGGTCGTCTCCCTGGAGACCATGGGGGCCGGCATCCCCACGGTGAGCACCGACGTCGGCGCCGTGCGCTCCGTCGTGGAGGACTTGATCGTCACCGACGACGGACAGACCTGGGACCCCTGCGGCATCATCATCGAACCCGGTGACCCCGCCGTCATGGCGGACAAGGTTCAGGAGGTCATCAGCGACGTCGAGCTCTACGAGCGCCTCAGCCTCAACGCCCGCGGCCGCGTGGAGGCGGCCTACGACCTGGTCAAGGTCAACGCCTCCTACAACAAGATCTACCGTCAGGGCGGCGCCGGTGAGCAGGCCGGCGCCCGCGCCGACCAAGGAGGAGCATGAGGAGCAGCACCGGCGGCGTCGGAGCCTGGATCCGTTACGGAAACCCGCTCGAGCCCGGGGAGCTGGACTTCGCGATCGCCCACTACCGGGCCGCGATCCTCCAGCCCTGGGAGACCGAGGCAGCAGCCCGCCTCAAGGAGGCGCGACCGGACATGACGGTCCTGGCCTACCGGTGCCTGTCCTCCACGCGAGACTTCGAGCCGGACTCCATGCGCGCCTCCGGGCTGTCCTACCGCGAGGCCCTCCGCCGCGGTTGGCTCGCCAGGCGTGACAACGGCGACCTGGTCGAGTGGAACACCTACCCCGGCCACTTCCAGGCCCGTGTGTGGGACCCCGACTACCGCGCCCGCTGGGTGGAGGAGGTCTGCCAGGCCACCGCTGAGACCGCCTTCGACGGCGTCATGGCGGACAACGACGTCTTCGACGACTACTACGGCCTGGACCTCCCCCTGGACGGAATCGCCGACACCGCCGCCCTGCGCGCCGAGCTGAACATCTTCGTGGACCAGGCCGGTGCCGGCCTCAACGGCGTCGGCAAGATCCTCATCCCCAACGTGGCCGAGGCCCGCCGGGAACCCGGCCGCTGGGAGCGCCACTCGGCCTGGGGTGGTGGCTTCGACGAGTGCTGGCTGGGCTGGGGGGACCATCACCTCTTCGATGAGGCCACGGCCCTGGCCCAGATTCACGAGCTGCGAGGGCCGGGCCTGTCCATCGTGCGCACGCCCGACGGCGGGGGCGGCGGCTCCATGTCCGGTGCCCGCACGTCCCCCGGCCTCTACGGGCTGGCGGCCTTCTGGGTCTTCGGGGGAGGGGAGGGCGCCTACACGGCCACCGGTCACGACGACTACTCGCGCACTCCCTGGTTCCCCGCCCTCGACGCCGACCTGGGGCGCCCGCTGGGACGGCCCCGGAGGACCTCGGGCGCCTGGGTGCGCGAGTTCGAGGGCGGAGTGGCCGCCGTCGCGCTCGGCGAGGAGGGAGGCGGCACCGTGCGTCTCCCGGCGGGCCTCAGGTCACCGGGGCCCACCGGGGACCCGGACGGTGAGGCGCTGGCTCTGGAGTTGCCCCTCAGCGCGCATCGTGGGATGATCGCCCTGCGTGCCTGAGTCATGACCCGGTCCGGCTTGTGCGAGATCCGATAATGCGACTAAAGACCTGTCAAACGTTAGTCATGTTGGGTGGATCATTGACCTGCTTGACTTCCTGAGATCCCCGCCGTCCCGTACAGCGTTCTCTCGGGCAGGAAGCGCGGCGTCCGTCTCGGGCGGCGTCGACAGAGTTCCACAGGGCCCAGGACAAGGATGACCTATGGCACAGACTTCCCAGAATAGCGCGGCGGACATCGCGCACAAGCCCATGATGAGCACTGCTCAGATCCTGCTGATGAACGTCGGATTCTTCGGCATCCAGTACTCCTTCGGCATGCAGCAGAACGCCATGTCGCCCATCTACCAGTTCCTCGGGGCTTCCGCTGACGAGATCCCCATCCTCAATCTGGCCGGACCCGTCACCGGCCTGCTCATCCAACCGCTCATCGGGGCGCTCTCGGACCGGACCTGGAGCGAGAAGTGGGGACGCCGTAAGCCCTTCTTCCTGATCGGGGCCGTCGGCTGCTCCGTGTTCCTGTTCCTCATGCCCTTCGTCACCGCCGTGTGGATGGCGGTGCTGTGCCTGTGGCTGCTGGACGTCTCGAACAACACGGCCATGGAGCCCTACCGGGCCTTCATCGGCGACCGCCTGCCCTCCAAGCAGCTCGCCAAGGGCTTCCTCGCCCAGTCCCTGTTCATCGGCGCCGGCTCGGCCCTGGCCGCCGGGACCCTCGTCGTTCTGGAGAAGACCCTGGCGGGCGCCACCGCCGCCGGCATCCCCTACTGGGTCTTCGGCGCCTTCATGGTGGGCTCGGTGTGCTCCATCGGCTCGGTGCTCATCTCGGTGCTCTCCACCAAGGAGCTGCCGCCCACGCCGGAGGGCTTGGTCGAGCTCGAGCGCAAGAAGCGGGAGGAGGGCCCCTTCGGCTTCGTCAAGGACATCGGCGTCGCCATCGTCGAGATGCCCCGCGGCCTGAAGAAGATGGCCCTGGTCTACCTCTTCCAGTGGTACGCCATGAACGTCTTCTGGCAGTACCTGGGCCTCATGTGCGCCGTCACCTACTTCGGCGTGAACCTGTCCGACCCGGGGTACGCCAAGACCGAGGCCTTCAACAACGCCTCCGGCTTCGCCACCGGGCTCATGGTCGTCTACTACGTCTCCTGCACGGTCGTCGCCCTCTTCCTGGCGCGACTGGCCAACCGCATCGGCCCCAAGCACGTCCACACCGCGGCGCTGTGCCTCGCCGCCGTCTGCCTGGTCCTGCTCACCCGCATCGGCAGCCCCGGCCACACCGCGGTCCTCTACCTGCCCATGATCGGCATTGGTGTGGCCTGGGCCTCTATTACGGGCGTACCCTACATCATGGCCATTGAGATGATCCGCAAGGAGCGCCGAGGCGTCTACATGGGCGTTATCAATATGATGATCGTCATCCCCCAGTTCATCCAGACCCTCACCTTCGGTCCCATTTACAAGCACCTGCTCGGCGATCACCCGGTCAACGCCCTGCTCTTCGTCGCAGTCTTCCTCATCATCGCCGGTCTGCTCATCGAGTGGATCGACACCGTCAAGGACGCGGACCCGCGGGTGCGCGCCGCCGCCGTGTCCGCCACTGAGACTGCCGTGGCCTGACCGGGTGCCCCACGAAAGGATGTCATCCGTGACCTATACCACCATTGTCGCCGGAGTCGGCGATGTCGAGGCGAACACCCACGTCATCGATCGCGCCTGCGAGATGGCTCGCCTGTGCGACGCCGCTCTTCTCCTCGTCGCCGGCTTCGACCCCGTCTCGGCGCGGGACAAGGCTCGCATCAACGAGTCCGCCACCGTCGCCGATGTGCGGGTCGTCGAGGCTCGGCTCACCGAGGACCAGGCCTACGCCGTCGTCGAGAAGGCGCGTGATACCGCCGTTGAGCGCGGCGTCGCCCTCGCCCAGGGCGTCGTCGTCGAGGGCACGGCGGTCGATGCCGTCACCCTCGTCGCCTTGGAGACCGAGGCGGACCTCGTCATCGTCGGATCCAAAGGCGTCGATTCGCTGTTCGGCCGCATCTTCGGAGCCGTCTCCGTCCAGGTGCTCCGCAAGTCGAAGTGCGACGTCCTCGTCGTCGTTTCCTAGTCGCCGGATAGACGTCGGACGCACGCGTCGGATCCTGCGCGATCGGACCGGCGGCGGATGCCCGCCACGCGGAAGTGTGGCGGGCATCCGCCGCTATGTTTTGAGGTTCTTCGTGTGTGAGGGCGTGGTCGGGGTGAGCGGGTGCCGGTGGTTCGGCGTCTCGGGGTCCTGCGCGGTCGTACTCGGCGTCGCGTGGTCGTACCCGGCGGCGCGCGGTCGTACCTTAGAGGGGCTCTAAGGTACGACCGCGCGGTTTTACGTACGACCGCGTGCGCTGGGGGTACGACCACGCGGTTTTACGTACGACCGGGTGGGATCGCGTACGACCACGTACCCCGAGACCCCGACGAGGAAAGCCCCGCACAACCCCATCCCCACGACACGAAGAACCCGTTTTGAGCAGTTGTCGTAACTCCTGTGATACGTGGGGCCGGGCTGGGCGCATGGTGGCGCTGCGTCTGCCCGGGTGGCCCCGCGCCCCGACCCGCTCCGGGACGCGGCGCTCGGCGTTCCCTGAATCTCCTCCCCTCGACGTCGGCCGCCCATGCCGCCGAGCCCCGCGGCGTCGGCGGGCGCGCCGGGAGGAGGCGCGCTGGAGTCGGCGTGTTTGGTCTAGGACTGAAGTCACACTAGAGTCATATCGTGAACGACGCGTCGCCGCGTCACGCCTGCATCAGGACGATCTGAGGCAGAGCCGAGAACGACCCGAATCAGAAAGGGGCATCGATGCCCAAGTACGTGTACCGCTTCAGCGAGGGTGACAAGGACCAGAAGGATCTCCTGGGAGGCAAGGGAGCGAACCTGGCGGAGATGACCCGCCTGGGCCTGCCCGTTCCCCCCGGCTTCACCATCACCACCGACGCCTGCCGCGCCTACCTGGCCAGTGGTGAGGTCCCCGAGGAGCTCGCGGTCCAGGTCACCACCGCCCTGCGCGGCGTGGAGGAGGAGCTGGGGCGCGAGCTCGGCGCCGCCGAGGACCCCCTGCTCGTCTCGGTGCGAAGCGGCGCCAAGTTCTCCATGCCCGGCATGATGGAGACCGTCCTCAACATCGGCCTCAACGACGTCTCCGTCAAGGGCCTGGCCGCCGCCAGCTCCGACGAGCGCTTCGCCTGGGACTCCTACCGCCGCCTCATCCAGATGTTCGGCAAGACCGTCCTGGACATTGACGGCGACCACTTCTCCGACGCCCTGGACGCCAAGAAGGCTGCGCGGGGCGTGTCCATGGACTACGAGCTTCCCGTGGACGCCCTCCAGGAGCTGGTGGAGGAGTACAAGGCCATCGTCAAGGAGCACGCGGGCATCGACTTCCCGCAGGACCCCCGCTCTCAGCTGGACATGGCCACCGAGGCCGTCTTCCGCTCCTGGAACACCGAGCGCGCCCACATCTACCGCCGTCGCGAGAAGATCCCCCACGACCTGGGCACCGCGGTCAACGTGTGCACCATGGTGTTCGGCAACATGGGGGAGACCTCCGGCACCGGCGTGTGCTTCACCCGTGACCCCTCCACCGGGCGCACCGGCGTCTACGGCGACTACCTGGTCAACGCCCAGGGCGAGGACGTCGTCGCCGGCATCCGCAACACCCTGTCCCTGGCCGACCTCGAGCGCCTGGACAAGGCCTCCTACGACGAGCTGCGCTCCATCATGCGCCGCCTGGAGACCCACTACCGAGACCTGTGCGACATCGAGTTCACCATCGAGCGCGGCAAGCTGTGGATGCTCCAGACCCGCGTGGGCAAGCGCACCGCCGCGGCCGCCTTCCGTGTGGCCACCCAGCTCGTCGACGAGAAGCTCATCACCATGGACGAGGCCCTCACGCGCGTCTCCGGCGAGCAGCTCACCCAGCTGATGTTCCCCCAGTTCGATGACGACTCCAGCCGCGACCTGCTCACCCGCGCCATGGCCGCCTCCCCGGGCGCCGCCGTGGGCTACATCGCCTTCGACAACGACGAGGCCGTCTCCCGTGCCGAGAAGGGCGACTCCGTCATCCTTGTGCGCCGCGAGACCAACCCCGACGACCTGCCCGGCATGGTCGCGGCCGCCGGCGTGCTCACGGCCCGCGGCGGCAAGACCAGCCACGCCGCCGTCGTCGCCCGCGGCATGGGCAAGACCTGCGTGTGCGGCGCCGAGGCCCTCGAGGTCGACTCCGCCGGCAAGACCCTGCGCATCGCGGGGCGCGAGGAGGTCCTCACCAGTGAGGACGTCATCGCCATCGATGGCACCACCGGCGAGGTCTTCCTCGGTGAGGTCGGCGTCGTCGACTCCCCGGTCATGACCTACCTGCGTCGTGGCCTGGACGAGGCGCTCGAGGCGGCCGGAGACGACGACACCCGCGAGCTCGTCACCGCCGTGGACCGCCTCATGCGTCACGCCGATGAGGTCCGTCGCCTCCAGGTGCGCGCCAACGCCGACACCCCCGACGACGCCCGCCACGCCATCCACCGCGGCGCCCAGGGCGTGGGCCTGTGCCGCACCGAGCACATGTTCCTGGGCGAGCGCAAGCAGCTCGTTCAGAACCTCATCCTGGCGTCCTCCGACGCTGAGCGCGAGGCCGCCCTGGCCGCCCTTTTGCCGCTTCAGAAGGGCGACTTCATCCAGATGTTCGAGACGATGAACGGCAAGCCCATGACGGTGCGCCTCATCGACCCGCCGCTGCACGAGTTCCTGCCGGACCTGACCGAGCTGAGCATCAAGGTGGCCGTCGACCGTGAGCGCGGCGAGCTGGACCCGGCCGACGAGGAGCTCCTGGCCGTGGTGCGCAAGAGCCACGAGGCCAACCCGATGCTCGGCCTGCGCGGGGTCCGCCTGCTGCTGACCATGCCGGGACTCATCGAGCTCCAGGTGCGCGCCATCGCCGAGGCGGCCGTCGAGCGCCTCAAGGCCGGCGGCGACCCGCACCCCGAGATCATGATCCCGCTCATCGGGTCGGTGCGTGAGCTCCAGCTGGCGCGCGAGCGCGTGGAGCACGTGCTGCAGGAGGTCTCCCAGGCCTCCGGCTACGCGCTCGACTTCCCGGTGGGCTGCATGATCGAGCTGCCGCGCGCGGCCGTCACCGCCGCCCACATCGCCGAGGAGGCCGACTTCTTCTCCTTCGGCACCAACGACCTGACCCAGACCACGTGGGGCTTCTCGCGCGACGACGTCGAGGGCTCCTTCGTGGGCCGCTACATCGATGACGGCATCTTCGGGGTCTCGCCCTTCGAGACCGTCGACGTCGACGGCGTGGGCGGCATGGTGCGCCTGGGTGTCGAGGGCGGCCGGTCCACCAAGCCGACGATGAAGATGGGCGTGTGCGGTGAGCACGGCGGGGACCCCGAGTCCATCGGCTTCTTCCACCGGGTGGGTCTGGACTACGTCTCCTGCTCGCCCTTCCGGGTGCCGGTGGCCCGCCTGGAGGCCGGGCGCGCCGCCGTTAAGGACAAGGCTGAGTAACCGAGTAACCGGGTAACGAGGTTCGCAGACCAGTAGTGCCGTGGGGCCGGGCTGGGGATCAGGAGACCGGCGACGGCGAGGCGATGCCCAGGCGCCCGCCCAGCCAGTCGACCTGGTCGGCTAGCGCTGGCCCCCACACGGCCCAGGTGTGGGCGCCGTCGTACTGGCGGGTGCTCACGGTCATTCCGGCCTTCGTGGCGGCCTCGACCAGGACGGGCACGGCCCCGCGGTAGCCCTTGTCCTGGCGGCCCACCGACAAGATGCCGGCGATGCCGTCGTAGCGGCCGGGTGGGGCGGCGGACATCAGGGAGATCGGATCGTTGGCCTCGTAGGCGGCACGGTCTCCGCCGAAGCCCTCGGAGATGGTGCGTTCCACGCTGCCCAGTGTGGGGTGCTCCTCGGCACTGATAGCCAGGAAGGTGCGGTAGACGCCCGGTGAGCGGGTGACGACCTGCATCGCGCAGGTGCCCCCGTTGGACAGGCCGGCCACCGCCCAGTGGGTGGGGTCGTCGTCGACCTGCAGGTTCGCCCTGATCCAGGCCGGGACGTCCTTGTCCAGGTAGGTGGCCACCTTGCCGCCGGCCTCGGTGTCGGAGCACAGGGGATTGGCGTACGGGCTGCCCAGGAGGTCGGCGACGACGACCACCGGGGCCAGGCCGTGGTGGTTGGCCGCGTAGGCGTCCATCGTGTCCTTCAGGTTCCCGAGCTCGAACCAGTCCGACGGGCTTCCCGGCTGCCCGGTGAGCAGGACGAGGACCGGCAGGGCCGGGCGCTGTGAGCTCAGGTAGGCCGGCGGCAGGTAGATGAAGGCCCCTCGCGGCGTGAAACCCTTCGTCCCGGACTGGTCGCCGGCCGGGATGTCGGCGGTGACCGCTTCACCGTGGGCGGGCATGTCCGACGGCGGCCTCCAGGTCTCCTCCAGCGTCCCGTGGCCGCGCACGGGTGCCGGCGACTGGGCCGCGGCGCCCTGCAGACGGTTGAGTGGTGTGGTCGCCACCCCGTAGCCCAGGACCGATGCCAGGGTCGGGTAGGAGGCGAAGAAGGTGTTGATCGCCAGCAGCGAGGAGGCCACCACGGCTACGAGGCTGGAGGCGGACTCCGTGGCGCGTACCAGGCGGCGGTTGCGTGAATGCACCGCCTGGTGACGCCCCTCGGTGCGGTTGCCGGTGACCAGCTGGGCGATGACGAGACCGATGACTCCCACCCAGGTCCACACGAACCAGCCGACGCCGTCGGCGATGGGATGCCAGATGACGTCCACGACTAGCCAGGAGGTCACCGCGCTGGCCGCTGCGGCGCCGGGTACGACGAGCTGGCGAGACCAGGGCAGGTAGCGGGTGCGCCGCCACCACAGCCAGGCGATGACTACCGCGGCAACGACCGCGCAGGCCGTCCCGAGCCAGGGCTGGAGGATGTGGACGGCCTTGAGGGCGCCCACGACGCCGCCCGAGGCCTGCACGTCGGCGGTGCTGCCGGCAGTGTTGACGGCAGTGGCGGCATCAGCGGTGGGCGCACCAGCACCGCCGACCTCAGTCACGGTTCATCAGCACCTGGGCGAAGCGCGCCGTCTGAGAGGGCTTGAGACCGGGTAGGTAGGCCCGGGCGATGGCGATGCCCACGGTGGGCAGGTCCACCAGATCGGGAACCGCCAGGTACATGGGCACTGAGCGCGGCTTGAACTTGCGCTTGTAGGCGTGCAGGGAGCTGAATCCGTAGGCCGGTTCCAGCACGGAGGCCAGCAGGTTCAGGAGCGGGTCGAAGCGTGAGGAGGATCCTCCGTCGGCTGGTGCGGAGCGGGACAGCGGCGCCCCGGACAGGGACAGGATCTCCAGGCCCTCGGCCTGAGCGTCCTGGGCGGCGCGCCCGATGAGGTACTCCATGACGGGGCGGAAACCGCCCTCGCGGCGTCGCATGAAGTCCAGGGTCAGGCCGATGACGCGCCCGTCGCGGTAGACCGGCAGCCAGGAGGTGACGCCCTGGACGGTGCCGTCGGCGTCAACGGCCAGCAGCAGGCGAGTCTCGGCGTCGTCGAGCTCGGCCAGGCCACCCAGGGTGAAGCCCATCTCCGGCAACGGCTTGTCACTGGCCCAGGCCTGGGAGATGGCCCGGATCTGGTCGCGCCGGCCGGCCGGGCAGTCGCGGAAAGTGGTCCACACCGCCTCAACGCCCTCCTTTTTGGCGTGGTTGAAGGCGGTGCGCACGTCCTGGTAGGCCTTGCCACGGAAGGCCAGGTCCGGCAGGTCCAGGACGGCCTCCTCGGCCACCTGCAGGATCGTCCAGCCCATGGCGCGAGCGGCCTCCATCGCCGGGGCGTGCACCGTGTACAGGGCCGGGATGAGTCCGGCGTCGGTGGCGAAGTCGGCGAAGTCACGCACCGCCTGGGCCACGTCGGCGTCGTCGGCGGCGGGGTCGCCGACCGTCAGGGCGACGTCGCGGCTGGGCCGGTAGGAGAAACCGGCCGTGCCCGCCTCGTTGACCCAGGCCTCGTTGCCCTGCCAGGTGAGCATCCACCCCAGGGTCCCGGCGCCGCGGCTGCGCACCAGGTCGACGAGCTCCTCGCGGTCGGAGACCCGGGTGCGGGCGGGAGCGGACTGGGCCAGCCACACCCACAGGATCGTCAGGAGCCACACCAGGACCGGCACCCACGCGGTGAGCAGGTAGGCCAGAGGGGTCAGGGGCGCGACGATCAGGCTCATGATGCCGCCGGTGCTGATGGGCAGCAGGTAGGACACGTAGGTCTCCAGCAGGGCGGGCCAGGTCGCGTAGGGGGAGAAGTCATGAGACATGAGCAGGCCCCCGGCGACGGTCAGGACCGCCCCACCCAGGAGGGTCAGGATCCAGGCGACGACGGCGCGGCGGATGACGCCCGGGCGCGACCCCAGGGTGAAGCGCCTCCTGGTCCACACCACCAGGCTGATGACCACGATGTTGAGCAGCAGCGGCACCAGCAGGTGCCCCGAGCGCAGCCAGCTGTGCAGGAGCCGGGCCGTGGTGGGACCGGCCTCGGGCAGCTGCTCGCCGATCTTCTCCACCAGGGCGAACAGGGCCGCGCACACCCCCAGGAAGAACTGCAGGGCGATGGTGCCGTAGGCCGCTGATCGACGCCCGCGGCGCAGGCCGTCGGCCAGGACCAGCTGCAGGAGCGCCGGCATGCACATCAGGAGCTGCTCGACGGGGTAGATGACGGCGTCCTTGGGCAGGATGGCGGGGGTCAGCCCGTAGCGGGCGTCGGCCAAGGGGCCGGCGGCGTTACTCACCACCGCCAGGGCGCAGCTCACGGCCCAGCAGGCCACCAGGAAGGCCACGAGCTCGCGCTCCGCACGTCGGGGCAGCTCCTGGGAGGGGGCCGTCTGCTGCCCGCGTTCCAGGACGATTCCCATGATGAGGCCGATGACGCCGGCTCCCAGACGGGCCAGCGCGCCCACGGTTCCGGTCACGGCGGCCGAGACGATGAGGACGGCGAAGGTCGCCAGGCGCGTGCGCCGTCGCCAGGACGGGCGCATGACGCTGGTGGAGGCCGCCACCAGGCCGGCAGTGGGCAGGCTGATGCCCTGGATCGGGGGGTGGACGAGGTAGGGGGACCAGGCCTCCCACACGCGGCCGATAAGGGGGTAGAGCGCCTGGGCCAGGACGATGCCGCCGGCGCAGGAGACGGCGGCGGTGGCCAGCCACCGCCGCGTGCCCAGGAGCCGCTCCAGCAGCACGCCGACGGACAGCAGCATGAGGCTTCCGGTCACCGGCAGCAGGTGGCCGGGGACCGCCCAAGCGGTCAGCAGGGTCCACACCCGCTGGGGCTGGTCAATGTAGGCGGACAGGGCGATCTGCCCCCGGAGCCCCCAGGGCAGCAGGGCGATGCTGATGACCAGGGTCAGCACGGCGCAGGTGGTCGCGGCCGGCGCCGAGGCCAGCCAGGTGCGCGTGGCCCTCCAGGCTCGGTGCGCGTAGGCGCTCAGGTGCGAGGGCCGCGATGCGGGGGCCGCAGGCGAGGACGACGGTGATGGGGCAAAGGAGGGCGCCGGGGAGGGCGCGAGCTCGGGTGCGTCCGGGGGAGTCGTGGTGGACGAGTCCGACGGCATGAACGCTCCTCAGGCGGTAGGTGATGAGAGGCTAGTGGTGCGAAAGGGGTGGAGGGGCTCCCCGTCGGGAGCCGACCAGCCGACATTCTTATCCACTTCCCGGCCATCCTCATCCACCTCGAGGCGGATGCGACCATGAGACCGGTCTCTCCAAGATTCAGGGACAACCCTAGGAGATAACCTCGATCAAGGTGTGCTGCTGCAGTTTTCTCACTGTGCGCGGACTGATGAGATGGGGTGGCGGCCCACTGCTCGTTGCCGTCATGAGATAGTCTGCCGTGTGCTGGCGGTCGTGACAGGATGGCTGGGCACTGTGTTCGTGGGTGACTCGACTGTGAGCTGTCCACGTGCGTGCTCACCTGTGCTGGGGGCCATCGCGGAGCAGGACGACGAGGAAAGGCGGCCCCATCCATGGCCATGTACGAGCTCGACGGCAACCACCTCCTGCCCGTGCGCCTGGGTCGCTCCGCTGACGCCATCACCCTGTCTCACAGTCTGGTCGCCATCCAGCGTCAGATCGTCGACGTCCTGCGCCGTCCGCTCTTCCCCCTGTCATGGGAGGAGCTCGAGACCGGAGCGAGCCTGACCGCCCTGGACGCCACCGGGCAGGTCGTCGTCGTCGAGGTCCTGGAGAGAATCGACTCCACGGGGCTGCTGGCCGCCATGTCGCGCCTGACCCAGGCCGCCACCGCGGGCCGCCGCGAGATCGCCAGCAGGTACGCCGGCGGGCTGGGGGCATTCAGCCAGGACTGGAACGAGTTCCGCGAGGCAATGCCCGCCCAGGCCGAGGCCGGACCGCGGCTGACGATCCTGAGCGCATCCCTGGAGCCCGACGTCGTCGGAGGGCTGGGAGTACTGGCCTCCTCCGGGCTGGAGATCCACGAGGTGGACGTGCGCATCGTGGACGAGTCGCGCATCGTCGTCGTGGTAGAGAAGATCTCCGGGCTGGATGTGGCCGCCGGGGGACCGCTGCTCGTGGCCCGTGCGCCCCGCCCGGCCCTGGCCGGTTCCGCCTCCGCCGGTTCGAGTGGCTCGCGGGCCGTTGACGCCACTGAGCAGGCCGAGCACATGAGCCCGGTCACCGGCCCCATCGAGATCGTCATCCCCACCGAGCCGGCGCACGCCCCCGACGCTGAGGGCGCTGATGACACCGGCGCCGCCATTCCGGCGGGAGCCTTCGCCGCAACGGGTGCCGCCGACGCGCTCTCCGAGCTGTTCGAGCCGGTGGCCGTCACCGCCGAGCAGCCCCAGGTACATGCCCCCTCCGCCCAGGGCGGGGACGAGGCCCAGCCCGAGGAGCCCGCCGAGGCCGACGACGCCCAGCCTGCCGGACAGGCCGCGCCCGAACCGGATGAAGACGCCGCCGAGGCCCCTGCCGACGACGCCCACGTCTCCACCCCCGCGCAGGGCCCGACCCAGGACGCCGCTGACGCCGCCCCCGATAACACCACGACCGATGCCGACCGCGGTGCCGAGGCCGAGCACGAGGCCACGGCGAGCCTGCCCGAGCCGGGCCCGGAGAGCTCCGACGACGCTCCTCAGGCTCCCGCCGCGTCCGAGCCCGCGGACCGCCCCGGCGACTCCGACCACGACCCCGGCGACAAGCCCTCTGCCGACGACGTCGACCACCCGGGCCGCCCCGACTCCACCGATGACCCCAGTGCCGGGCAGCGGGCCATCGCCGCCCTGGCCGGAGGCGTGGACATCCTCGGCGGGAGCAGCCTGTCCGGGGGGAACGGCTCAGCGGCGTCGGCCGGCTCGGCGCCTTCCTCCGTTCCGCTCGCCGCCGCCGATGAGACGCGCGATACCGCAGGAGCCCCGCAGATCGGCGATGCCCCGAGCCGGCCCGGTTCGCGCACCCGCATGGGGCGGCGCTCGCGGGCGGCGCGCTCTCAGGCGGAGGCCTCCTCGGCTGCGCCGGCCGCGCAGGCCTGGTCCACCGTCGCCCCCAGCGAGTCCCGCCCGGAGGCGTCCACTGGCGCGGTGCCGCTCGTGTCCTGGGAGCCGCTGCGCGGGTCGGCTGACGCGCTCGACCCGGTGGCCGAGGCGCTGGGCGGGGATCCCTCGAAGTCCCTCCAGGTCCAGGAGACCGCGGAGCTGGCGGCCGTGGCGGCCTCGCTGGGCGAACCGACCCAGATCGTCTGGCAGCGGCTGCGCCGAGGCATCTACCACGAGGCGATCCTGTCGGTGGAGGGCGTCATCACCCTGTCCGACGGGCGCTCCTTCACCGACCCGACGTCGGCCGCCAACGCCGCCCAGGCAGTCACCGACGCCGACGGCTGGCGCGTGTGGCGCGTGGGGGTGCACGGCCCTCACCTGGGGGACCTGCGCGACAACTTGGCCGACCGCAGCTTCTGAAGCCCCTGGCCTGGGCCGCCGGCCGTCGTCGGACCGGGTCAGCGCAGCACGTAGGCGGACATCCAGCGGCGCAGGGCGGAGAAGACCTGCTCACGCACGGGCGGCTCGGACAGGGTGAGGTCGTGGACCCCGCCGGGGAAACGGGCGATGGTCACCAGCTTGCCGAGCATGACGGCGCGGCGGGCGGTGGCGTCGGCGTCGATGATCGTGTCCGCGCTCCTGGACTCCGGCATCCACGTCACTCCGAGCCGGGTGGAGGCCGCGCCCATGGACAGCACCGGGCAGCGGATATCCAGGCCCTGGGCGACGCGGTTGTGACCTTCCATGACGGCCTGGAGCCAGCCGACACGCACGGGCGCCGAGGGCTTGATCGACCAGGCGGGGTTGATGTTCCAGCCGGTCACGTAGGGGTCGTCGGCCCAGGCGGGATCGGGCAGCTCGCCGTCGCGCTCGGGGATCCAGCCGTCGGTGATGGAGAAGACGCGCGCCGGGTCGACCCAGCCGTCCAGGATCGACATGTGCGGGTCGCGCAGCGCCAGGGTGCGCAGCACCGGATCGCCGACGGTGCGCACGAGCTCGGAGCCCTGGAGTGAGAGCCAGGCGGAGTTGAGGACCAGGGCGCGCAGGGCCCCCGGGTGGCGGTCGGCCCACAGGGAGGCGATGAGTCCGCCGGTGGAGTGACCCGACAGGACGACCTCGGTCTCCCAGCCCTGGTCGGCGCGAATGGCGGACAGGGCCAGGCCCAGGTCCTCGTCGTAGTCGGTCAGCGAGGTGCACCAGCCCAGCATCTGGCCCTCGCGCCAGGAACGGCCGTAGCGGCGCAGGTCCAGGGCGTAGAAGGCCCCGCCCAGGCGGGAGATCTCGCGGGCCAGGTGGGTCTGGAAGAAATAGTCGTTCCAGCCGTGCAGGTAGAGGTAGATGAAGGTGGGGGTGGTGGGGGTGCCCGGCAGGGCGCCGGGGTCGAGGGCCGGCAGGTGGCGCACCAGGGTGGCGACGGCGCCGTCGTCCTCGTCGTCGGGCAGCAGCTCCAGGGTGCGGGCCTCGAAGCCCGGGCCCAGGAAGTCCGGCCCCCAGGCGTCCACCGGTGCGTGCTCGGTCGTTGCGTTCACGACCCCATGATGGCACCGCTCTCCGGACGGGGGCTCCGCGACGCCTCTCTCACTCACCAACCAAAACTTCACAAACGACCCGGAGCCGCGTCTTTTCTGAAGTTTCGGTCGAAGTGAGGTGGGTGGGCTCCTCGGCGGGCCGCTGACGAAGCGGGCCTCAGCATCGACCCTGACGACCGCCTTCGGCATCCTCCCTCCTCCTGGGCGTCTGCGCCGTCACCGCCTACGACCTCCTGACCACCTGATCCAGGGGAGGGGGTCGACGCACTGAAACCGCGGGCCATGGAAACCAGCCTGGCCTGTATGACGCCATACGTTATACACTGCAGGTGTGATCAGGTCGTTCGGTAGTAAGGACACTGAGCGGTTGTGGCACCGAGAACGAGTTCCGTCGATTGACCCTCGCATACAACGAGTTGCCTTGCGTAAGTTACGTCAGATCGCATCTGTGCAGTCTGTTGATGAGCTGAGAGTGCCGCCGGGGAACCGACTCGAGGTGCTCAAAGGTGATCGGGCCGGCCGGCACAGCATCAGAGTGAATGACCAGTGGCGGATCTGCTTCGTATGGACTGACGCTGGAGCGGAGGAGGTTGAGATCGTTGACTACCACTGAAACGAACAACAAGCTCGCCCCTGTTCATCCGGGGGAGGTCCTCATGGAGGACTTCATCGAGGGATTCGGTATCACCCAGAACAAGCTGGCTGTTGCTATCGGTGTGCCACCGAGGCGTATCAATGAGATCGTGCACGGCAAGCGTGCGGTGACTGCGGACACGGCGCTGCGGCTCGGCAAGTACTTCGGGGTTTCAGCGCAGTTCTGGTTGAACCTGCAGACCCAGTATGACCTTGACGTGGCGGAGGACCGTCTTTCGATGCAGATTGATGCCATCACTCCTCTGCGAGTGGCCTGATAGCCGGCAGGGCGGCCGACTGAAGGCCCCGGAAGAAGAACGTCTGTTTATGCTCGCCGCGCAGTACTCCTGTCGCCTTTCGTAGCGTCGACGAGAGCCGTGAGACCATATGAATCCCCTGAGGGCTCGCCTTGGGCGGCGAGGCCTGAGAGACTGGGCGCATGCGAATCGCCATCGGTGCCCCGGGCAACGGAGCCCTCCTGAAGGACGTTCTCAAGGAACGACTGGCCGGGGACGGGCGCGTGAGCGACGTCCTCGACCTGTCCACACCGGACATCACCTACCCGGAGGTCTCCTTCCAGATCGCCCGGGCAGTCGCCGAGGGGCGAGCCGACCGCGGGCTTCTCATCTGCGGCACCGGCGTGGGAACCGCCATCGCGGCCAACAAGGTGCCGCGGGTGCGTGCGGCGACCGCGCACGACCTGCTCACCGTGCGCGGCTCGGTGGAGAACTACGACGCCCAGATCCTGTGCATGGGGCAGAACGTCATCGCGGCCCCGGCCGCCTGGGCGCTCATCGACATCTGGCTCGACCTGCGCCATGACCCCACCAGCAGCTACGGCCCGAAGGTTGGTGAGATCGCCGCCTACGAGGCGCGCCTCCACTCCTGACGGCGGCCCCGCGCGAGCCGCCTAACGAGGTGTGGGCCGCGCCGGAACCGCGCGCGCCGGTGCGGAGACTCTGGTGTCGAAGCGTGTGCTGGCCAGGCGGCGCTCGGCCCAGGTGATGGTGTCCAGCACCGCGCGGGCCGTGTACGCGCGGCGCCCTGCGCCGATCGACTCCGTCGTGAGGATCCCGGCAGCCCGGAGCGTCTCAAGTCCTCGCGTCGCCGCTGTGCGCGAGATCCCGTAGACCTGCGACGCCGTCGAGATGGTCAGGACTGGGGTAGCGGGTAGTCCCTCAAGGATGCGCGACGTCGCCGAGTCGCTGCGCGGGCGGCGACCGGTGCCCTCCCGACTGGCCCACGCCTCAAGCGCGCTTGCCCAGTCGGAGCGCACGTCGTCGAGCTCGGAAGAGATCTGTTCCGCCTGGTCACATGCCAGTATGACCGCTTCAAGGAAGAAGGCGATCCATGCGTGCTGGCCGGGGGAGGTTTCAGCCTCATCAGCGGCGTCCTCTCCCCGATAGGCGGAGAGCGCCTCGACATACCGATGACTCAGCGTCGACAGGACCAGGCTCGTCGGCAGCACCATGCCGGGAAGCAGCCCCCGGCGAGTCAGTACCGTGTGGATGAGTGCCCGGCCCACGCGGCCGTTACCGTCCGTGAACGGGTGAATCGTCTCGAACTGCGCGTGGACGAGTGCCGCCTGAATGAGCGGAGCATGCGTGGCGCCGTTGAGGTACCGCAACAGGTCCTCGATCAGACCAGGAACCAGATCCGGTGGAGGCGGCACGAAGTCCGCCTCAATGGGGTGATACGAGGATCCCCCCAGCCAGTTCTGAACCGTTCGGATTCCATGATGCTCCGGTGAATCGGGTAGGAGGCTGCGATGCAGGGCCAGTAGCCGGTCAACGTCCACCGGCGCCGTGTCATTCAGCTCCTCAACGGCCGCGCGAACCAGCGTCACGTTGTTGGCGACGGTGCGTGCCTGGGTGCTGAGCCCCTTGACCTCCTCATGCTGGCCGAGCTCCGCCAGCGCGACCTTGTGGGCCGACGGCGCGATCCCCTCGATCCGCGATGAGGCGATCGCCTCGCTGCGCAGGAGAAACCTCGAGACGGCAGTCATGGCGGGAGAAATGGTGAGCGTACGAACTCGCTGCTCGGCCTGGGCCGCCAGCGCCTCGATGTCAGGACTGAGCCTCAGACCGGAGCCGATGAGTGGATCCGGCACGTAAGCCCGGTACTCGCCTGAGCGGCGGTCACGACGGCTCAGTCCGGTGCTGTGCGGGTTATCCCTGTGACCAATGATCCACTGCCCCACTCATCCTCCTTAACGTGTCATGTCCGAGGTCTCGATGACACCTTAAGTCTTAAGGTGTCACAAACGGCTTGCTTGTGCAACGTTGGTGGCCGGTTTGCGGTCGCCGGTGGAGCGGACGGCATGAGCCGGCACCGCCGTGAGGAACCTCGCACTGAACTGCATTGAGTGTAATCATGCACTGAGTGCAACCTGGTGATGTGACACGAGCCGACCTGCGCGCTACCCAGGCGCGACGCACCCGCGCCGCCATCCGCGCCGCCGCACTCACCCTGACCCGGGAGCGCGGCTACGCCGCGATGACGGTCGATGACGTCGCCGCCCTGGCCGGAGTCTCCCGGCGCACCGTCTTCAACCACTTCTCCTCCAAGGCCGACCTCCTCGTCGTCGGCCCGGAGCCCCCGGCGCCCGAGGTTGTCGAGGCCTTCGTCAACGGCTCCGGAAGCCTCCTGGAGGACCTCGGCGACCTGCTCGCCTCCGGCGCCGAGGCCGTCGAGTCCGAGCGCGGCTGGCTCCTGTCCTTCCCGGAGATCGTGCGGGACAACCCCGAGGTGGAGCGCGCCGTCCACGAGCGGCTGCGCATCGTCGCCCAGTCCTTGGCGGAGGCCGCCGGCCGCCGCCTGGGAGCCGAGCCCGACGACCCGCGCACCCGCGCCGTCCTCGCCCTGGCCATGGCCATCCAGCGCAGCTCCCTGGACCTGTGGTGCGGGCGCTCCCACCCTTGGGAGGAACGCCGTGAAGCCGCAGCGCGCCCAGAGAACCCCGGGGTCTCCGAGAGCCCCGTGAACCCCGAGGTCTCAGGACAGTGCCCCCAGACCAGCTTGGTTGACGCCGTCCGCGCCATGGTCGAGGCGATCTCCGAGGTCGTCTCCCCGCCTCGGTCCGACGCCGCGGCCCCCACCGCTGCCGGCGACCCGGTGCCGTCGAGCCCGCCGGGGAAGCCGCGCGGGGGCTCTGCCCGTCCTTCTCGCAGCTGACTGAACCGACCGTGTCCATCCTTCGCCCTCAACCGACAAGGCCACACTCATGACTCAACGCACCTCGACGTCGGCCTCCGCCGGCACCGCCCTCCACGAACCGGGGGCGGAGTTCCGCCCCGACCGCCGCTTCTGGGCGGTCTACGCCTCGCTCCTGATCGTCATGTTCCTGTCCGCCATGGACCAGACGATCGTCGGCACGGCCCTGCCCACCATCGTGGGCGACCTCGGCGGCGCCGCCCACATGGCCTGGATCCTGACCGCCTACACCCTGGCCATCACCGTGGCCATGCCGGTCTACGGCAAGCTCGGTGACCTCGTGGGGCGCAAGAACCTCTTCCTGGTGGCCATCGGCCTGTTCCTGACCGGCTCGGCCCTGTGCGGCACCGCCGACTCCATGACCCAGCTCATCATCTACCGCTTCATCCAGGGGCTGGGCGGCGGCGGCCTCATGATCTCCTCCCAGGCGATCACCGGCGACCTCATCCCGCCGCGCGTGCGCGGCACCTACATGGCCCCCATGGGAGCCATGTTCGGCGTCGCCTCCATCCTGGGGCCCATCATCGGCGGCTGGCTCACCGACTCCGTCTCCTGGCGCTGGACCTTCTGGATCAACCTGCCGCTGGGCGTCCTGGCCTTCATTGCCATCCTCCTGGTGCTGCGCCTGCCCGCCGGCCGCCTGACCAGCCCCATCGACTGGTGGGGGCTCGCGCTCATGAACGCAGGTGCCGTCGCCATCGTCCTCATGGCCACCTGGGGCGGCAACCAGTACGCGTGGACCAGCCCGGTCATCATCGGCCTGGGGGTCGTCGGCCTGGTCTGCTGGGGGCTGTTCGGCTTCGTCGAGACGCGAGCCACCGACCCCATCCTGCCCTGGACGATCCTCACCAGCCGCACCTTCCTCGTCTCCACGCTCGTCGGCATGCTCGCGATGGGCGGCATGATCGGCGTCATGAGCTACCTGCCCACCTACCTCCAGATGGTCTACGGCTACTCGGCCACCGCCTCCGGCCTGCTCCTGGTGCCCATCACCATCGGGATGCTCACCTCCTCGATCCTCTCCGGCGTGCTCGTCTCGCGCACCGACCGCTACAAGATCTACCCGGTCGTGGGGCCCCTGATCGCCGCCGGCGCCGCCTTCTGGCTCTCCCGCCTGTCGACGACGTCGCCCGTCTGGCAGATCTCCGCGGCCACCTTCCTCATGGGGGCGGGCATCGGGCTGTTCTTCCAGCTCCTGGTCACCGTGGTGCAGAACGCGCTGCCGGCCAAGCACCTGGGCACGGCCACCAGCGGCAACAACTTCTTCCGTGAGGTCGGCGTGTCCCTGGGCGCCTCGCTCATCGGCGCGGCCTTCTCCTCCGGCCTGACCTCCCACCTCACCGATCGGATCGGCGCGCTGACCCGCAGCGCGGACCCGGCCGTCCTGGGGGCGCTGGCCCAGTTCAAGGACGCCGACACCTCCTCGCTCACGCCCGCCCTGGTCAACCAGCTGCCCACCGCCCTGCACGACGCCGTGGCCGGCTCCTACGCCGACGCCCTCCTGCCGATCTTCGGCTGGATGATCCCGCTGTTCGTCGCGACCTCCGTCGTCGCCCTCTTCCTGCCCGAGGTGCCCCTGTCCCAGAAGACCGCGCTGGAGCAGGTCGCCGAGGCCGAGGCTGAGGCCGAGGGCGCGGCTGAGGCTGAGATCGAGGTCAGCGAGTCGACGGCGTTGAGGGGTGAGGCGCAGTAGGTGAGAGGATGACCCGGTGATGGAACAGATCATTAGGCGACCGCCCCCGGCAGTGCTGCTGGCGATGGCGGGGGCGGCGCAGTGCGCCATGACTCGTGGTCAGACAGTGACACCGTCGTCGATGGCGGCGGCCGCTCCCGTTGTCGGGGGCTCACTGTGCCTGCTGGCCGGAAGCGCGGGCAACTTTCTTCGCCACCGCACCACGGTCGACCCGGTGAGAGTCGAGCGCGCCCAGCACCTCGTTGCGGACGGCCCCAACCGGCTGACGCGCAATCCCATGTACCTGGGCCTGACAGGCCTGCTGCTCTCGCACGCGATCGCGCGCAGGAGCCCGTCCGCGCTGATCCCGCTGGCCGGCTTCGTCTGGCTCATCGACCACCACCAGATCCCGGCCGAGGAGAAGGCCCTGGAGGAGAGGTTCGGGCAGGACTACCTCGACTACAAGGAGGCCGTTCCCCGCTGGCTGAACGTCCCTGGCTCGTCGCCGGGCGACCGCAGTCGCGAGCCGAGGGCGGGCTGCTAACGAGGGGAAGCCCCTCGGCAATGATGGCAACGATTTGCTGGACGAGGTCGCCAACATTAATGATCGGCCTGGTTGATGGGGCTTGAGCTGCTAGGCTCCTGCGGTGAGGAGGGACCTCATGAGTACGACCGACTCGTCCTCGTTGATCGCCGGCTGCAGAGCGCTGCTCATCACCACCGGGAGTCGCGGCGACGTTCAGCCGTTCCTGGTGCTGGCCCACGCCCTCGCCGAAGCCGGGGCTTGTCCCGTTGTCGCGGCGCCGAGGCGCTTCGACAACCTGGCTGCGCGCTTCGGTGTGGAATTCATCGGCCTGGACGACAGCATCCTCGATCTCCAGGACGAGCTCGTGGGAGCGGGACCGGTTCGTGCCGTGCGCTCGCTGGGCCGCATACGCCCGCTGATGCGGCGGTGGCTGGATGACCTCGCGGAGCTCGCGCACGGGGAGTCCGGCCGGGCCGATATTGTCGTCTTCACCCAGAAGGCCCTGGGTGGAGCGAGCGTCGCGGAGAGGCTCAAGGTCCCCGGACTGCCCGCTCAGCTCATCCCCACCGGGCCGCCGACGAGCGCCTTCCGGGCTCCGTTCGCCCCGGTTGGTACGCCGCGGCTGCTGTACCGCGCCTCGTGGTTACTGGTCGGGGCGGCCGAGGCGCCATGGCGAAGAATGGTGGCTCAGTGGCGGTCGGCGCGTCTCGGTCTCAAGACGAGTCCGATTCCCTTCTCCAGGATCGTCGCCTCGCGGGGGATTCTCAGTGCCTGGAGCCCCCGCCTGCTGGCGGCACCGCCCGAGTGGCGTTCCTCCCAGAGCCCCCTCGGGTTCTGGCGGTCGCGTGACACCAGGACTCTTCCGCCGGACGTCGAACGCTTCCTGGCTGCCGGGCCGCCACCCGTGGTCATCGGCTTCGGAAGTATGAGGCACGACGACCCGACGCGGCTCGCCCGAGAAGTGATGGATGGTCTGCGCCGTGCGGGACGCAGGGGGATCCTCCTGGCCGGATGGTCAGGGCTGAGCGCGTCGGGAGGTGGTGACGTTCTCGCCGTCGAGGAGGCTCCCTTGGACGGGCTCCTACCGAGAGCCGCGGCCATCGTCCACCACGGTGGGGTAGGAACTGTGGGCGCCGCACTCCATTCGGGGACTCCGCAGGTCATCAGCCCCTTCTTCGGTGATCAGCCCTTCTGGGCCGGTCGCCTCCGTGAGCTGGGCGTGGCACCGCGCCCACTCATGCGCATCACCGGAGAGGCTCTTGCTGAGAGGCTGCGTGCCGCTGACGCCCTGGCCGATACCGCCGGAGCGCTGGGCGAGGTGATGGCTGACGAGGATGGTTGCGCCGCCGCTATCGCCCGCATCAACCAGGTGCTGAGCCGAGGGGGATCGGTCGGATCCAGGTGACGTGGCTCGCGTGGCCGGACGGAATGATCCGACTATTCTCGTAGTTGAAGGTTGCATGAAAGCATTTGGGTTCCTCAGCTTCGGACACTACGGACACGGTCGCGGCCCTGGCGACCCCGACGCCGGCCAGGCGCTCAAGGACGCCGTCGAGATCGCCGTCGGCGCCGACGAGATCGGCGTCAACGGCGCCTACTGGCGCGTTCACCACTACGCCCGCCAGGCCGCGGCCCCCATCCCGCTGCTCTCCGCGGCCGGCGCCCGCACCCAGCGCATCGAGGTCGGCACCGGCGTCATCGACATGCGCTACGAGAACCCGCTCTACCTGGCCGAGGAGGTCGCCGCCCTCGACCTGCTCACCGACCAGCGCATCGCCATCGGCATCTCCCGAGGCTCACCGGAGCAGGCCCGCCGCGGCTGGGAGACCTTCGGCTACGCCGGCGGCGCCGACCCGCGTGGAGCCGACGTCGCTCACACCCACACCGCCCAGTTCCTCGACGCCGTCCGGGGTGTCCCGCAGGCGGACCTCGACACCAGCGGCGGTATGGCCCCCGGCGCGAGCTCCCGCCTGCGCATCGAGCCGCACGCACCCGGCGTGGATCGCCGCCTCTGGTGGGGTGCGGGCTCTCGGGAGACCGCCGAGTGGACCGCCCGCCAGGGCCTGAACCTCATGAGCTCGACCCTGCTGACCGAGGCCACCGGGGAGGGCTTCTCCCACCTCCAGGCCGAGCAGATTCGCCGCTACCGCGAGGCGTGGAAGGAAGCCGGCCACGACTGGACTCCGCGCGTGAGCGTCTCGCGCTCCATCTTCCCGATCGTCTCCGAGACCGACCGCAGGTTCTTCGCCCTGCGCGGCGAGGACTCCCACGATCAGATCGGCGTCATCGACGGCCTGCAGTCGACCTTCGGGCGCACCTACGCCGCCGAACCCGACGTCCTCATCGAGCAGCTGACTCAGGATGAGGCGCTCCATGCCGCCGACACCGTCATGCTCACCATCCCCAGCCAGCTCGGCGTCGACTTCAACCTCCACATCCTGCAGGCCTTCGCCGAGCACGTCGCCCCGGCGCTGGGCTGGCAGCCCAACACCGCCGGGCCGGTGACGGGCTACTCCCTGGAGGCGTGACGTCGGCAGTGGCCGCGGCCCCATCCGGCGGTCGGCCCGACTCTCGCCTCGGGCCGACCTGCTCTACGAGGGCGGGCCGAGGGGGAGAGGTCTGGCGGGGCGTTGAGCCGTACTCAGGAGCACCCCGCCCTCGTGGAGTAGGGCCGGTGCTGTCTCCTCGCTTGTGAGACATGTGAGTGTCGTGGCTTCTGAGGCACT
>NZ_KV810987.1:25460-77835 GCF_001812965.1 Actinomyces sp. HMSC075C01 | reverse complement strand
TTCTGAGGCACTCGCTCGGGCGGGAACCCGGGGCAGGCCGGTGGTCCTGGAGGCGAGAGTGAGGTCGAAGGGAAGAGGTCTGGCAGGTCGCTGGTGTCCATGGTGCTGACATCACAGGCGCATCGGCGTCGCGCGCCGAAGAAGAACCGTAGGATTCCAACGATCTCCGCTGGGTGCTTTGGCGGCTGGCTCGTTGATGTCAGCGCTGTGGGCACCGGGCCGCGCAGGAGCGAGTCCGAGGTCCTCGGTGACACAGCCCGGCGCCTCCATCACAGGCCCTCCTGCACCGCTCCCTGACCGCCGTCTGCGCAGGGGCCCGGAGGCCATGGTTTGACGCCGGCTCTGCTCCGCTCCTGCCCCGAGTCGGTCTACTCCACGAGGGTCGGGATCCACTGACCGAGGGTTGTGCGTACTGCACGAAGGCCCCACCTACCCGCAGTACCCCCAACCCTCCTCCAGTAGCACCCCACCCTCGTGCAGTGCATCCAGACGACACCGGTAGCCACCACAGTCACCGGGCCGGCCCCCTCCGACAGGCCCAAGCAGCAGCTCTCCCCTCCGGCAGACCCACCCAACCGGTGTCTCAGAAGTCATGAGACAACACATCGTGGAGAAAGGCCGGTGAGTTGACCTCGCCGTCGTCGTGATCGGCGTCGGCCTTCTTCTGAGGATTCAGCAACAATCCGGGAGCGGCGCTTTATTGAGATGCCGACGTGATGGACGAGGGCGGGAAAAGGTTCTGCCTGGTGATGGAGCCTCGTGGGCGGGCAATAATGACGTGGCCTGTGGGTCTCGGACTTCTCCGAGCCCCACAGGCCCCTGTCGTTGAGGGTGGCATCGCCTCTGGATCCCATATTCCAGAGGGGACTCAACCCTCCTTCGCCAGAGCGGCTAACGCCGAGCTCCCTATCAACTCGAGCGGCCTCGAAATCCGATCGGTCATTGGGCTCCCCAACCCTCGCGACCGGTTCCGTCCGGCGGCAGTCACCATGTAACCCACTGCTCCTGAGGGAGCACTTCAATGTACCTGAGAGTATTCTGAGAACCCGTTCGCGGACTTTGTTCTGTATTCCTGAGGCTGGGTGTCTCCTTTTCTCAAGGGGCTAATGATGTTATTTTCGAGTACATTTTAAACGCATAGGCATTCCTTTTGCATTGATTTTCCTCAGGTGTTGTCCCGGTCATGGGGTGTACTGGTCAGCCGCCCAGCCGTCATCCACCACCCGGAGATGCCCGGGTGCTGAGGCGGGCTCGCCTTGACCGACCAGGATCAGTGCTGGTCGGTCTCGGAACGGGGAGTCTCCTGAGTCGTTGCCTCGGTGGGTGCTGTCCCCGAGGTGTCCACGCGTTGGTCCTGCACAGGGGGCGTTGGCGGGGCGTACCCGTAGGGGCTGGGCTGCTGCGGCCCGACGGAACCGGTCACGCCCGAGGGGGCTGCGAAGGCGTCCTGCCCGAGAGTCGCGGCTCCCACCGGAACGGGGACGGGAACGGGGGAGGCCCAGCGCAGCTCGTCGCGGGGGAGGTCGTAGACCACGCCGGGGTAGCGGCCGAACTGCTCCTCACTGGGCACACTCGAGGAGGTGGAGTCCAGCGCCGCGAGCATCTGCTCCGGCGTCGGCCAGGAACCGGACCACCCGCTGCCGCTGGGAGCCGACGGCGGGAACCAGGCGGTGGACTCCGGCGGGCGGATCATGATCCGCCCCGGACAGCTGCGGTCGCGCAGGGCGTGGGCGCGCCAGGTGATGACCGGGTGTGTGGACCGCCAGACGGTCATGTGGAGCCACAGCCCCTTCTCCCGCGTGGCGCGATCCGCCAGGGCGTGGGTGTTGACCTCGGCCCCCAGGTACTTGCCTCCGGAGAGCACCCCCATGACACCGGGGACCCCCTGAGGCGCGTAGGCGTAGCCGTGGTTGTCCGCCGTGTACTCCTGGGCCCGAACCAGCGCTTTGCCCAGAAGCGGGACGTTGAGGCCGAGGGTGACGAACAGCAGGCGCAGCATGGAGATGTGACCCGCGGCGAGGTGCCCGACCTCGTGCCCGATCACGAAGCGCAGCGCCTCGGGGTCGCGGGCCCGGCCGCCGATCTCGAACAGGTCGGAGTGGACGACCACGAAACGCCGGTAGCCGTGACCGGCTGCGAAGGCGTTGATCTGACCGTTGCCCATGGTCACGTAGGCGTCGGGCACCCGGCGCAGGCCGAACTGCCGGGCCGCCTCGACAACCATCCGGTAGCCCTCCGGGAACTGGGTGGGACTCATCTGGACCGCGGTCGCACGGAGCTTGGCGTACGTCATCGCGCGCGCCACCCACAGGATGATCGGGATGATGGGCACCAGCAGGAGGAACTGCGCGCCGCTGCCCTTCTCGTTGAGGAAGAAGTCGCGAACCTGAGCCTCCGGGCCGGTCGGTTCAGGCACGGTGACCAGCCAGATCACCAGGGCGATCCACGCCAGGTAGGCCAGTGCAGTCGCCAGGCTGGTCGCGATCAGGAGCGGGATCTCGGCAGGGTGACGCAGCTGACGGATTCCCCTGAAGCCGTGAACGGTCGCGCCGTTGAACATCCGCGGGTGGGAGGGCGGCATGGCCGGCGGCGTCAGGCCAGAAGGGTCGAGGACGGTGGTTGGAACAGGTGGTCGCATGGCGGCAACCTAAACGACTCGCCGCTGGATTCGTCTCCTGCCTCAGGAGGATCTTCGCGTCTCGATTATCCGCCGTTTGGTGGGAAAAGGTAGTGGTCAATCGTTCTCCTCGAACGTCCCTGCGGCTCCAGCCGTCCCACAGGAGCCGCAGGCAGGCGAGACCTGACGCCGTCGATCGCGACCCCGTAGGCTCTTGCCCGTGCCGCACTCCGCATCGCCGTCCTCGCCGTTCTTGTCCTCGCAGTCCCTGCCCTCCCTGTCCGGGAACCCGGACCACGCCGTGCCCTGGGGCATGCAGATCGCCGTGCGCTACGACAAGGTCCACCCTCCCCGGCGGATCGACGTCGCCGAGGCCGCCGCCCGCGCCGTCGTCTCCCTCCTGGCCTCACCCGCCGCCGCCCCCGGTGGGCCGTGGAACCCGGCCGTCGACTACTGGCGCGACGGGCGCATCCGCAAGCTCGTGCGCCGAGCCCGCGGCAAGCGCTGGGAGGAGGTCCAGGACATCGACGGCGTCACCGTCACCCAGGACGGCCCCGCCGGCTGGGGGCAGGCGGCCGCCCGCGCCTTCGTCCCCGGTCCGGTGCGTCCCCTGCCCGGGGCTCTGGCCAAGACCCAGGTGGAGGGCACCCACTTCCCGCCCGGCGACGAGCTGCCCCCGCCGCCCGCCGAGATCACTGCCCGCGCCGCCAAGGACCCGGCCGCCGCAGAGGAGATCGCGCTCACGGCGGCGTCGGCCTCCACCGGGGCCCTGGTGACGATCGAGGTCACGCCCCTGCACGAGATGACCTCGGGCAAGTTGGCCGCCCAGTGCGGCCACGCCGCCCAGCTGGCCTGGGAGAGCAGCGCCATGCCGCCCGCCCTGAGGCGGGCCTGGGCCGACGACGGCTACCGGGTGCGCGTCGTCGTGCCCAGCCGGGAGCAGTGGGAGACCACCACCCGGCCCGTGAGCGTCACCGACGCCGGGTTCACCGAGCTCGACGGCCCCACCGAGACGACCCGCGCCCACTGGTGAGGGCGCGGGCCCTCAGCGGCGCGCCCGAGCGGGTTCCGGCACCCCGCGGAACACCCACAGCCGGATGAACACGTAGAGGTAGATGCCCTCGCAGCAGGCCGAGATGACGCGCGCCAGCTCGGCATTGACCCCGAACCAGTGCAGCAGCGAGGACAGGCCCAGGATGAAGATGACGTACTGGCTGATGACCCCGGCCGTGTAGCCCGCCCCCTGCTCGACGACGTGCCCGTGGGCCTGGAAGTTCAGCCACCGGTTGAGCAGGAAGGAGTAGACGGCCGCGATGACGTAGCCGACCGTGACCGCCAGCGGGTAGAACCAGTGGAGGTGGTTGTAGAACACCCACAGGCAGGTGATGTCCAGGAAGAAGGCGGAGCCGTTGATGATCGCGTAGCCGATGAAGGTCACCGGCAGCCGGCTGCGCACGAAGCCCGGCAGGATGGAGTGGATCGCCGTGATGAGGCGCAGGAAGATCTCCGGAGCCCGGCGGGCCGCGGCGGTGGAGGACTCGACGGTGGACACAGCGGCATCAGCGGTGGTGGTCCCAGGGGCGTGGTCGTCCGTCGCGGTTCCTGCCATGAGGTGTCCTTCCCTGTGATGGCTCCTGTCAGAGGGAGTCTTCCCCGACCGCGCCGCCTGGGCAAGTTCCGAGAGGAGGAACAGTGGCCCGCCGGCTCATCCTTGCGGCGGAGGGGCAGCCTGCGTCAGGGCCTGGGCGACCTCGCGGCGCAGCAGTTCGCCCCCGGCATCGGCCGGGTGGTGGATCGTGTGCAAGCCCACTTCACGGGCCGCGGCGATGTTTCGGGCGCTGTCATCGATGAACAGGGCCTGGTCCGCCTCCACCTCCGCGAGCTCCAGCAGCCGGTGGAAGTAGGCGGCATCCGGTTTGGCAACCCCCAGCGTGCAGGAGTATCCGTCGATGTCGCACAGGCCGTCGTAGCCCAGCTGCTCGCGCATCCATGCCCGGCGTTCCCACTGCTGGTTGGTGGCCAGGACCGTGGTGTAGCCCGCCTCGCGCAGGTCCCTCACCAGCTGCCAGGCCACAGGGTCGGGCGTGGCCCGGTGCCACATCTCCAACAGGTCCGATGCGCGCAGCTCCAGCCCCAGGTTGCCCACCACCCGCTCCAGCAGCTCGGTCAGGGTCTCCCGGCCCGCCAGGGCGTCGGTCTCACCATCGATCATGGCCTGGGCGAAGGCGGGTCCGCCGCCGCGGGTCAGCGCCTCGCCCCACGGGGTGCCGATGAGCTGAAGAACGCCGTCGGCATCGAGCAGGACGGCGCGCACGGGCGTGGACGAGGCGGGCGGGATGACCGGCTGAGAGATGCTCACACCCCGATTCTGCCCTACCTCGCGGAGGGTCTCGGTCGGGAGATAGGCCGGGCGCGGGGCGCACCGGTGGAAGACTGGGGCCATGACTGATGCCGCCAGCACGCCCGCCAGTGCCTCACTCAGCCCCCGTCCCGGTGCCCTCGCCGCCACCGACGCCGCCGCGATCCTGCGCGACGAGAACGCCTACACCGACTCGCTCATCGACTTCGTCACCGCCTCGCCCAGCTCCTACCACGCCGCCGCCGAGGTCGCCCGCCGCCTGGAGGGGGCCGGCTTCACCCGCGCCGACGAGACCGTCACCTGGGAGGAGGGCCTGGCGCGCCGCGGCTACGTCATCCGCGACGGCGCCATCGCCGCCTGGGCGCTGCCCGAGGCACTCACCCCCGGGGCGGGGCTGCGCATCGTCGGCGCCCACACCGACTCCCCGGCCCTCAAGCTCAAGCCCGCCGCCGCCCTCGTCCACTCCGGCTGGCAGCTCATCAACGCCGAGGTCTACGGCGGCCCCCTGCTCGCCTCCTTCCTCGACCGCGAGCTGGGCCTGGCCGGGCGCCTGACCACCCGCGACGGCGCCGTCCACCTCGTGCGCACCGGCCCCATCGCCCGCGTGGCCCAGATCGCCCCGCACCTGGACCGCAGCGTCAACGACACCCTCCACCTGGATCGACAGACCCACCTGCTGCCCCTGTGGTCGCTGGCCGAACCCGACGCCGCACCCGACGCCGTCGAGACCCACCTGTGCGAGATCGCCGGCATCGACCCGGCCGAGCTCGCCGGCCACGACGTCCTGACCTACCCCACCCAGGCTCCCGCCTGCTTCGGCCGCAACGGAGAGTTCCTGGCCTCCTCCCGCCTGGACAACCTCTCCTCTGTCCACGCCGGACTGGTCGCCCTCGAGGCGCTCGCGGCCGCTGGGACCGAGCTCGCCGAGCCCGCCGACCCCGTCATCCTGGTGGTCTTCGACCACGAGGAGGTCGGTTCGGACACCCGCTCCGGGGCGGGCGGCCCCTTCCTCGAGACTCTCCTGCGGCGCCTGGCCCGGGCCCTGGGGGTCAGTGGTGACGGCCTCGATGCCCTCCTGGCCCGCTCGACCTGCGTGAGCGCTGACGCCGGGCACTCCGTCCACCCCTCCTACGCCCACCTGCACGACCCGGCCGTCCAGCCGCTCATCAACCACGGCCCCCTGCTCAAGATCAACGCCCAGCAGCGTTACGCCACCGACGCCGCGGGCGCCGCGATCTGGGCGCGTGCCTGCACGGCGGCGGGCGTGCCCAGCCAGGACTTCGTCTCCAACAACACTGTGCCCTGCGGCTCCACCATCGGCCCCATCACCGCCACCCGCCTCGGCATCACCACGGTCGACGTGGGCGTGCCCCTGCTGAGCATGCACTCGGCCCGCGAGATGTGCGGCGTCCAGGACGGCCCCTGGCTCGCCCAGGCCCTGCACGCCTACTGGCAGGGGGCCTGAGCGTGGCGGGGGAGCGGGCCGGCCGTAGGGGCCGGCCGGACTCGCCGATCCGGGCCGCCGGCGTGCACGGCGCCGACCCCTGCCCCTGCGGCAGCGGGGCAACCTACGCCCAGTGCTGCGAGCCGCTCCACGACGGCGCCCCGGCGCCCACCGCCGAGGCCCTCATGCGCTCGCGCTACACGGCCTTCGTCGTCGGCGACGAGGACTACCTCTTCCGCACCTGGCACCCGCGCACCCGCCCCGAGGGGCCCTACTGTCACCCCGGGACCCGGTGGACGGGGTTGACCATTCACGAGACCGTCGACGGCGGGGCGGACGACGAGACCGGCATCGTGGAGTTCACCGCCACCTACCGCAGCGGCGACGGGCGCGGGGGAGTGGTGGACGACGCCCTGCGCGAGCGCTCCCGCTTCACCCGCCGCGCCGGCCGCTGGCTCTACCTCGACGCCGTCGGATAGGGCCGGCGGCCCAGGAGTGACCGGAGCGGACGGGACAGATCGAGCCCCGCTCAGCTCCAGGTGCCGCGCCAGTACTGGATGGGCCAGGGGGCCTCGTCCCAGGAGCGCGCCCCCAGGTCCGCCGCCCAGCGCAGCGGCAGGTACGGATCGCGCATGGCCGCCCGGCCCACGGCGATCGCGTCGGCCTGCCCGGCGATGAGCGCCTGCTCGGCCTGGGCCGCCGCCTCGATGAGACCCACACCCACCACCGGGACCCCGCTACCGGCCACGGCCTGCTTGACCTGCTCGGCCAGCGGCAGCTGGTAGCCGGGCCCCACCGGCACCGCGGCCGGGACGTTCCCGCCGCTGGAGACGTGCAGGACATCAACACCGGCCTCCACCAGCTCACAGCTGAAAGCGGCGGTCTCCTCACCGGTGACGCCGCCCTCGGCCCAGTCCGAGGCCGACAGGCGGATATCGAGCACCGTCTGCGACCCGATGGCCTCGCGCACGGCCCGCACCACCTCAAGCGGGAAGCGCTGCCGGTTCTCGACGCTGCCGCCGTAGGAGTCGGTGCGCTGGTTGGACAGGGCAGAGCGGAACTCGTGGATGAGGTAGCCGTGGGCGCCATGGATCTCGACGACGTCGTAGCCGGCCTCGACGGCGCGCCGCGCGGCCGCCGCGAAGGCCTCCACGATCCGACCGATCCCGGCCTCGTCCAGCTCGGTGGGAACCGCGTGCTTGGGGAAGGGGATCGCACTGGGGGCCAGCAGCTCCCAGCCCTCCAGGGTGCCGGTACGCGCGCCCTCCACCTTGGGGCGCCACGGAGGAGTCCCCGACTTGCGGCCGCCGTGCCCGATCTGGATACCGGCCACCGCCCCGCCGGCGTGGATCGCCTCCACCAGGCGGCGCTGGCCGGCGACCTGCTCATCCGACCACAGCCCCAGGTCGTAGGGGGACAGGCGCCCCTCCGGGGAGACCGCCGTGGCCTCCACGATGACCGTGCCGAAGCCGCCCACCGCGCGACTGGCGTAGTGAACCAGGTGCCAGTCGGTGACGACACCGTCCTGCGCCTCGACCGAGTACATGCACATCGGCGGCAGCCACAGGCGGTTGCGGGCGGTCAGCCCACGCATGGTCATCGGCTCAAGAATGTGCAGTGCGCTGGAGGAAGTCATGGCCTCACGCTACCCTCCCGGCCGCTCGGCCGACATGGGGCGGGAATCACCCGTGCGATCGCGCCATGGAACTCAATGTAACCCATAGGCTCCCAGGCGTGAGCTCGCGTCCCGTCCCCGTCACCGGCCCTCTCCAACGGCCCGTCCCCGTCTCCGACCCTGTCCAACGTCCCGTCCCCGTCTCCGACCCTCGCCACCGGCCCGCTCCCGTCACCCACGGCCCCGACGACGTCGCCCTCATCTTCGAGAGCGGCGGCATGCGCGGGGCCTACACGGCCGGCCTCGTGCGCGTCATGCTGGAGGCCGGGCTCTCCTTCCCCTGGGTCGGGGGCATCTCCGCGGGCTGCACCAACACCTGCAACTTCGTCTCCCGGGACATCTGGCGCACCCGCGAGGCCTACCTGGGGCTGACCACCGACCCCAAGGCCGGCGGCTGGGGCAGCTTCGTGGCCGGCAAGGGCTACTTCAACTCCGAGCACATCTACCTGCACACCTCCGCACCCGACGAGTCCATCCCCTTCGACTGGGAGACCTTCGCCGCCTCACCGGCCACGGTGCGCCTGGGCGCCTTCCGCTGCGACACCGGCGAGGAGGTCTACTGGGGCCTGGAGGACATGCCCACCATGGAGGACCTGCTGGTAAGGGCCCGGGCGTCGTCGTCGATGCCGGTGCTCATGCCGATGGTCGAGGTCGACGGCGCCCCCTACGTGGACGGCGCCGTCGGGCCCACCGGCGGCTTCGCCATCGACGCCGCCCGCGCTGACGGCTACGACAAGCTGCTCGTGGTCATGACCCGCCCCGAGGGCTACCGCAAACCGCCCATGCGACGCCACGAGATCGAGGTCCTCCAGCGGCTCTACGCCCGCTACCCGGCCCTGGTCCAGGCCGTCGTCGACCGCCCCGAGAACTACAACCGCACCGTCGAGGAGCTGGAGCACCTGCGCAGCCGGGGGCGCGTCTACCTCTTCCGGCCCGAGCGCATGCCGATTGCCAACGGCGAGCTGCGCTACGACCGCGTCGTCACCGCCTTCGAGGCCGGACTGGCCCAGGCCCGCCGCGAGCTGCCCGCCATCGAGGCCTTCCTGGCGGGCTGAGCTCAGTGCGGCAGGGCGACGCCGTAGCGGGCGATGTCCTGGCCCTCATCGAAGCCGAAGGTGATGATCGGGGGCACCGGCCTCCCCCCATCGAGGGAGGCGGCCAGCAGCTCCAGGACGTGGCGCTCGTGAGGCGGAACCGCCTCGGGCAGGCCAGCCAGTGAGAACCAGCGCAGCCCCGCGTTCTTGGCCGGTTCGCGCACGCTCGGCGTGCCCGCCCAGGTCCGCAGCGTGAAGAACAGGTCGATGCGCTGCTCCAGAGCCGCCCCGCCCAGGTCGTTGGTGCGGTGCATCGCCGTCAGCGCCGTCACATCCTCCGCATCGACGCCGATCCCCAGCTCCTCGTCGGCCTCACGCAGAGCCGTCTCCAGGACGCTCTCGGCGGCCTCGACGTGCCCCGAGGCGCCGCAGGCCCAGTGCCCGTCCATGTAGCCGGTGCCCCGCCGCAGCTGGAGGAGCACCTGGGTCTCGCTGCTCGCCGCCCCGGCGCCCCGGTCCGCGGCGCTCGGATCGGGGCGCAGGAGGTAGACGTAGGCGGCGGGGACAAGAGTGAAGGAGTGGGCGGCCATGGCGACCACCGTAGCCCAGGTGCCGCACCGCAGGAGGAGGGCGGGCTGCGTGGGGAGAACTGTCGGGATACGGGCGACAGGAACTCATGAAACCATCAGGAATGTAGGCGATGCTCCGGTGCTGTCAGTCATCAGTGGCCGTCTGTGGCAGCTCGCCACGTGCCCGCCGGGGGCATCTGAGAATCACCTCGGCGGTAACGCTGCCGGCTCGACGTCGGACAACTAGGCTTCACCCTGGGGTGACGGGAGATCTCGGACCCAGCCCGCCAACCCGACGTCACCGCCGTCAGCCGTCGACACGATCAATGATGACCGATGCCGACCCGAGCACGGCCGACGCCCGTTGACGCCGATTGACGACGCTGCCTGAGGAGGACTTGATGCAGACCAGCCTTACTCGGCTCACGGCCGACGACGGAACGCGCTTGGTCGTGCACATCTGGCTCCCCGAGTGGCTCATTGACGGCTCCCTCCTGGTGGCCGACGCTCCCGAGGCCGGTACCCCAGCGCGCACCCCGGTCGCGCTGCGCCCGCAGGTACCCGGAGCCGCCCGCCCGCGGGGCATCATCGTCATCGCCCACGGCATGGCCGAGCACGCCTCGCGCTACGCCCGCTTCGCCGCCTCCGCTGTGGAGGAGGGCTATGCGGTCCTGGCCGAGGACCACCGCGGCCACGGGGCCACCGCCGCCCCCGGCGGCTTCGGTTTTATCGCCGAGCGAGACGGCTGGGACAGGGTCGTGGCTGACATGGGCACCGTCCTGGATGCGGCCCGGCGGGCCTGGCCCGATGTTCCGGTCTTCCTCATGGGCCACTCCTGGGGCTCCTTCCTGGCCCGCGACCTGGCCGCGCGCCGCGGCGGCGAGCTGGCCGGCCTCATCCTGCTGGGGACCGGTGCGGGAATCGGCGCGCTAGCCGGCCCTGCTGTAGCGATCTGCGCCGGTGAGTCCCGGCTGCGCGGCCCGCGCCGCCCCTCCCGGCTGCTCAACGCGCTCGCCTTCGGCCCCTACCAGCGCCACTTCGCCCCCAACCGCACTAAGGCCGACTGGATCAGCCGGGACGTTCACGAGGTTGACCGCTACGTCGCCGACCCCTGGTGCGGATTCGCCTACCCCCCGAGCTTCTACCGCGACATCATTTCAGGGCAGGAGGCCGTCAACACGGCCTCCCACGCCGCGGCGGTCCCCGCGGGGCTGCCCATGCTCCTGGCCTCCGGTGACCGGGACCCGGTCGGGGCCATGGGGCGGGGCGTCCAACGAGCCGCCACCCTCTACCGCCGCGCCGGCGTGCGGGAGGTCTGCGTCATCCTCTACCCGGGCGGGCGCCACGAGCTGCTCAACGAGACCAACCGGGACCAGGTCACCGGCGACATCCTCACCTGGATCGACGGACACCTGCCCGAACTGTGAGAATCAACGGGTCATTGCGGATTCTCAGGCGATTATCCGCGTCATTCTTGTAGGAGACCTACAAGTCGCGCGGTGGCTCTTCGGTGGGAACCGGTCGTTCGTCATGCCAGCGATCCCCGTAGGGTGGAGCCATGGTCACCAAACCCTCCTCCACGTCAGCCGCCGGCAGCCTCGCCCACAGTCCCGCACTGGCCCACGTCCGTGAGGTCGGGCTGATCCTGGCCGGAACGCTCGCCCTGACCCTCATCGGCCAGATCTCGATCCCCCTGCCCTTCACTCCCGTGCCGATCACCCTGGGCACCTTCGCCGCTCTGGGGGTCGGTGCCGTGCTCGGCTCACGCCGCGGCGCCCTGTCCGCGCTGCTCCTGGGCGCCCTGGCCGCTGTCGGGGCCCCGGTCCTGGCCGGCTGGAGCGGCGGCACCATCGTGACCTTCGGCTACGTCGTCGGCTACGTCCTCATCGCCGTCATCGCCGGACGCGCCGCCGCCGTGTGGTCGCGCCACTCCGGCTCCGCGACCACCCGGGTCGCCACCGGTGTTGCCCTCATGCTGCTCGCCTCGGCCTCGGTCTACGTTCCGGGTCTCATCTGGCTGAAGGTCGCCACAGGCGCCAGCTGGAGCACTGCCCTGGACCTGGGGCTGGTGCCCTTCATCGTGGGAGACGTCCTCAAGTCCGTGGTCGCCACCGGCCTGCTGCCCGTGCGCAACCGTATTCGCTGACCGCCCTGACTGCAGGGGGCCGACCCTCCCCGTTGCCCCACCGACCTCCGCGCTCGGTGGGGCACACGGGTCTCAAGGCCCGCTTCGGGGTGGTCGGAGCGGGTTAGAGTGCCCGTATGAGTCAGCCCGAAAGGCGGACTGTACCCGTCCTGTCCGTCATGGACATGGTCCCCGTCAGCGCCGGGCGCAGCCGTATCGACGCCCTCACCGACATGATCGCCCTCGCTCGAGCCGCCGACGCCGCCGGCTACGAGCGCTACTGGCTGGCTGAGCACCACGGCTCCACCACCTACTTGTCCTCGGCGACCACCGTCCTCATGGGGCAGGTCCTGGCGGCCACCGAGCGCCTGGGCGTCGCCTCCGGCGGGATCATGCTGCCCAACCACGCCCCGCTCGTCGTCGCCGAGCAGATCGGCACCCTGGCCATCCTCTACCCCGGACGGGTTGACCTGGGGCTGGGGCGGGCCCCGGGCACCGACCAGCGCACGGCCGCCGCACTGCGCCGAGGAGCCTCCGACCCGGGCCGCTTCGCCGAGGAGATCCTGGAGATCCTCACCTACCTCGGTGACGAGCCCGTGCCGGAACGGCTCCCCGGGTCTCTCCTCCTGGGCGCATCCAGTGCTTCCGACGACGCCCTCCACGCCCCTGAGCCCGGTGACCCCCGCGTGCGGGCCATCCCGGGGGAGGGCACCCACCCGACCGTGTGGGTGCTCGGCTCCTCCGTCAACGGGGCCCGCGTGGCCGGCAGGCTCGGACTGCCCTTCGCCGTCGCCTCGCACTTCGCCCCGGTCCAGGCCGAGGCGGCCATCGCCACCTACCGTTCCGTCCTGGAGTCCCGCGCGGAAGGCGCCCCCGGCCCCCAGAGTGCGCCGGACGTTCCGCGGGTCGCGGCCGCCGTCAACGTCATGGTGGCCCCCAGCCAGGAGGAGGCCCGCCTGCTGTTCAGCACCGCCATGGCCGCCGCCGCCCGCATCGTCGGCAACCGGCCCGGGCCGCTGGACCCGCCCAGCCAGAACCCCCGGGCCTGGCGCGCCTACGCGCCCGGCCGGGAGGGAGCCGTCGAGGCGGCCATGTCCCTGTCCTTCGTCGGGACGGCCGACGACGTCGCCGCCCGCCTGCGTGAGCTGGCCGCCCGCTGGGACCTCGACGAGATCCTCGTGGTCACCTACGCCCACGACACGGCCCTGCGACGCCGCTCCTACGAGCTGCTCGCCCAGGCCTGGAGCGCCTGAACACGCCAGTTTCTCACGGTTTGCCACCTGTCCCACGTGTCGATCCTGTTTCCTCGGCGGACGTACTATCCCCGCCTATGGGTGGCGCCTGAGCCTCTCAGCGCGCCGGAAACCCCCTGTCCCAGTGACGAATCCCAGTCGGTTCCATGCCCCATGGAGGTTGCATGAACAACGCCCTGACAGTGTCGCGCCGTGGCTTCGGGCTCGGCGCGGCCGCCTTCGGCCTGCTCCTGGTCTCAGGATGCTCGCGCGGATCGGGTTCGGAAGGAGGCGGACTGGGCAGCGGCAGCGGCAAGCTGACCCTGGCCTACAACTCCGATGGCCCTCACAAGACCTGGGTCGAGGCCGTGTGCCACTCGGTGTCCAACGTCCTGGGCATCACCATGGAGCCCCTGCCAGTGGCCCAGTTCTCCGAGATGCGCGCCGCCATCACCAAGCACACCCTCCTGGGCGCCTTTCGCTCCGGATGGTCGGCGGACTACCCCTCGCAGGAGAACTTCCTCAACGCCACCTTCCAGACCGGTGCCAGTGCCAACGACTCCCAGTACTCCTCGAAGACCTTCGACGACCTCCTGACCCAGGCGGCGGCGGCCACCGACCCCCAGACCGCCTACGGCTACTTCCGCCAGGCCCAGTCCCAGCTCTTCGCCGACCTGCCCGGCATCCCGCTGTGGTACCAGAACGGCTTCGGCGGCTACTCCCGCAACGCCTCCAACGTCGACTTCGACTGGAGGGCCGTCCCGGTATACGAGGAGGCCCGCTCCAGTGCCAACGACGGTGTCATCCTGGCCAACAGCACCGAGCCCCAGAACTCCCTGCTGCCCACCAACACCAACGAGATCGGCGGCGGGCGGGTCCTCGACCTGATCTACGCCGGCCTGATCCGCTACGACAAGGACGGAAACGTCAGCAACGAGGTGGCCTCCTCCATCGAGACCACGGACAACCAGCACTACACGATCACCCTCAAACCGGGCTGGACCTTCTCCGACGGCAGCCCGGTGACCGCCGACTCCTTCATCAAGTCTTGGAAGTTCGGCGCCCTGCTGTCCAACGCCCAGCTCGGCTCCTCCTTCTTCGAGAGGATCAAGGGCTTCTCCTACGACGAGGACTCCGAGCTGACCGGGCTGACCAAGGTCGACGACCTCACCTTCACGGTCGAGCTGAACGCCCCGGCGTCGGACTTCAAGATCAGCCTGGGGCACTACGCCTACTACCCGATGCCGGACTCCGCCTTCAAGGACATCAAGGCCTACGGCATCAAACCCGTGGGCAACGGCCCCTACCGGCTCGTCTCCTGGGACCACGACAGCCGGATGGTCCTGGAGCCCAACCCCGCCTACGCCGGCGGGCGCACCGTGGCGAACAAGGGCATCACCTTCAAGCTGTACACGAGCTACGACTCGGTCTACAACGACCTGCTCGCCGATGCCATCGACATCGCCGACTCCGTCCCCGACTCCTTCCTGCCCATCTTCCAGAAGCAGCTGGGCGAGCGCGCCATCAACAAGCCCGCCGCCTTCTTCCAAGGACTCGCCATCGACGTCACCCACGAGCACTGGAAGATGGACGAGGAGGGGCGCGCCCGCCGCGCCGCCATCTGCCGGGCCATCGACCGCAAGCTCATCTGCGACAAGCTCTACTACGGCACCCGCACGCCCGCCAAGGACTTCACCGCCCCCACTGTCGTGGGCTGGACCGCCGATGTCCCGGGCAACGAGGTCCTCACCTACGACCCGGACGAGGCCAGACGCCTGTGGGCGCGGGCCGAGGCCATCTCCAAGTTCTGAGGGAGGAAGAAGACGACATGCTTCGCTACGTCGCACGCAGACTGTTGCAGATGGTCCCGGTGTTCTTCGGGGCCACGCTGCTCATCTACGCGATGGTCTTCGCCCTGCCGGGCGACCCGATCGCCGCGCTCGGGGGCCAGCGCTCACTCAGCCCCGAGGTGATCGCCCAGATCAAGGCCAGCTACCACCTCGACAAGCCCTTCATCGTCCAGTACCTGCTCTACCTCAAGGGGCTGTTCACCCTGGACCTGGGCCAGTCGCTGCGGGGGACCGAGTCCGTCCTCGACGTGCTGGTGCGGGCCTACCCGATCACCATCAAGCTCTCCCTCATGGCCCTGGCCTTCGAGGCCATCGCGGGCATCGGCTTCGGCCTCATCGCCGGAGTGAGGAAGGGCGGCTGGTTCGACGCCACCGTCCTGGTGCTCTCCCTGGTGGTCATCGCCGTGCCCACCTTCGTCATCGGCTTCGTCCTGCAGTTCATCGTCGGGGTGCGGCTGGGCTGGCTGCCCGTGACCGCCGGTGAGAGCCCCGGTTTCACCGAGCTCCTCATGCCCGCGGTCGTGCTGGGCGCCGTCTCCTTCGCCTACGTGCTGCGTCTGACCCGCACCGAGGTGGCCGAGAACCTCACCGCCGACCACGTGCGCACCGCCCGAGCCAAGGGCCTGAGCGGGGCCCGTGTCATGATCGTCCACGTCCTGCGCAACTCCCTGGTCCCGGTCGTCACCTTCCTGGGCGCGGACCTGGGGGCCCTCATGGGCGGCGCCATCGTCACCGAGGGCATCTTCAACATCAAGGGCGTGGGAGGCACCCTCTACTCCGCCATCATCCGCGGCGACGGCCCCATGGTCGTGTCCTTCACGACTGTGCTCGTGCTCGTCTTCATCGTCTCCAACCTCCTGGTGGACCTGCTCTACGCCGCCCTGGACCCGAGGATCCGCTATGCCTGAGAACACCACGTCCCCCACCACCCGCCCGGGCCAGGAGCGCTTCGTCATCGCCGACGACGAGATCGGCCTGGGGGCCGTCGACGCCGTCGCCGACGAGTCCGCTCCGGCCTCCGTCTGGGTCGACGCCTGGAGGCAGCTGCGCCGTCGGCCCATCTTCTGGGTGGCCTCGGTGCTCATCGCCGTGGCCGTGGCCTTCTCCCTGGTCCCCGGGCTCTTCGCCCCGCGCGACCCCGGCTACTGCACGCTGGTCAACTCCTACCAGGGGCCCTCCTGGGGCCACCCCTTCGGATTCGACATCCAGGGCTGCGACATCTTCGCCCGCACTGTCCACGGCGCCCGGGCCTCGGTGAGCGTGGGCATCTTCACCACCCTCGTCGTGGTTCTCGTCGGCTCGGCCGTCGGGGCCCTGGCCGGATTCTTCGGCGGGTTCTTCGACGCGCTGCTCTCACGCGTCACCGACATCTTCTTCGCCGTGCCCTTCGTCCTGGCCGCCATCGTTGTCATGCAGATGTTCCGCAACGACCGCTCGATCCTCACCGTCATCCTGGTCCTGGCCCTGTTCGGCTGGCCCCAGATCGCCCGCATCACGCGAGGCTCGGTGATGAGCGTTAAGAACGAGGACTACGTGACCGCCTCGCGGGCACTGGGCTCGGGACGCATGGCCATGCTGCTGCGCCACGTCATGCCCAACGCCGCCGCCCCCATCATCGTGACCGCCACCGTCGAGCTCGGCGTCTTCATCGTCTCGGAGGCCACCTTGAGCTTCCTGGGCATCGGCCTGCCCTCCTCGGTCGTCTCCTGGGGCGCTGACATCGCGGCCGCCAAGGACGCCCTCAACAGCCACCCCAGCGTCCTGCTCTTCCCCGCCGGCGCACTGGCCCTGACCGTGCTCGGCTTCATCATGCTCGGCGACGTCGTCCGCGACGCCCTGGACCCGAAGGCCCGCAAGTGACACCCTCCAACGCATCCACCGCCACCGCCTCAGGCGCCTCCGACAAGACCTTCGCCCCCGCGACCTCCTGGAAGGCCGAGAGCGACCCCCTCCTGGAGATCACCGACCTAGAGGTCGCCTTCCGCTCCTCGACCGGGCTCGTCCCGGCCGTGCGCAAGGCGAACCTGACCCTCTACCCCGGCCAGTCCGTGGCCATCGTGGGGGAGTCGGGCTCGGGCAAGTCCACCCTGGCCCACGCCGTCATCGGGCTGCTGCCCGGAACCGGTCGGGTCACCGGCGGCACGATCCGCTTCCAGGGCCGCGACATCACCCACCTGGGCACCCAGGAGCTCACCGCCCTGCGCGGCTCCTCCATCGGCCTGGTGCCCCAGGACCCCATGTCCAACCTCAACCCCGTGTGGTCCATCGGCTTCCAGGTCAAGGAGGCGCTGCGGGCCAACGGGCTGGCCGGCGTCGCCGACGACCGCCTCGCCCACCTCATGGCCAAGCGCACCGGGCATGCCGGTGGTGCCGACCAGTCCGCCCCCGGTGGGCACATCGACGTCAATGAGCAGGTGGCCCTCCTACTGGAGCAGGCCGGCCTGCCCGAGGCCTCCCGGAGGGCCAAGCAGTACCCCCACGAGTTCTCCGGCGGCATGCGCCAGCGCGCCCTCATCGCCATCGGACTGGCCGCCCGCCCCGACCTGCTCATCGCCGATGAGCCCACCAGCGCCCTGGACGTCACCGTCCAGCGACGCATCCTCGACCACCTTCAGACCCTCGTGCGTGAGCTGGGCACCGCGATGCTCTTCATCACCCACGACCTGGGGCTGGCCGCCGAGAGGGCCGAGCACATCGTGGTCATGCACCGCGGCCGGGTCGTCGAGTCCGGCCCCAGCCTCGAGGTGCTCCAGGACCCCCGCCACCCCTACACCCAGCGCCTGGTCAAGGCGGCCCCCTCCCTGGCCTCCCGGCGCATCGAGTCCGCCCACGCCCGCGGCATCCAAGTCGCCGAGGACGAGCTCCTGGGCGCCAGCCTGGGATCGAGCTCCACCGAGGAGATCCTGCGCGTGGAGCACCTCACCAAGGTCTTCAAGGTGCGCGGCCCCATCGGTGAGGACAACACCCTCACCGCCGTCGACGACGTCAGCTTCGGCATCCGCAAGGGCACGACGACCGCGCTCGTGGGCGAGTCGGGCTCAGGCAAGTCCACGGTCGCCAACATCATCTTGAACCTCATCGACCCCACCTCCGGCAAGGTGTTCCACGACGGGGTGGACCTGTCCACCCTGGGCCCCAAGGAGCTCTTCGCCCTGCGGCGCATCATGCAGCCGGTCTTCCAGAACCCCTACGGCTCCCTGGACCCGATGTACTCGATCTTCCGCGTCGTCGAGGAACCGCTGCGGGTCCACGGGATCGGCACCGCCAAGGAGCGCGAGGCGCGCGTCGCCGAGCTGCTCGACATGGTCTCCCTGCCGCGCTCGGTCATGCGCCGCTACCCCCACGAGCTCTCCGGCGGCCAGCGTCAGCGCGTCGCCATCGCCCGGGCCCTGGCCCTCAAGCCGCAGATCGTCATCCTCGACGAGGCGGTCTCCGCCCTGGACGTGCTGGTCCAGGCCCAGATCCTGCGCCTGCTGTCCGACCTGCAGGCCGAGCTGGAGCTGACCTACCTGTTCATCACCCACGACCTGGCCGTCGTGCGCCAGATCGCCGACGACGTCGTCGTCATGGAGCACGGGCGGATCGTGGAGTCCGGGGCGGCCGACGAGCTCTTCGCCAACCCGCGCCAGGACTACACCCGCGAGCTCATCCGGGCCGTCCCCGGGGCGGGCATCGACCTCTACGGAGATGAGAAGCATGAGGCTCAACTGACGTCCGACGACTGAGGGCGGTCCCTTGGCGACGCGGCGGTGGACTTCGGGCCACCGCCGCGTCTCATTTCCCCTCCACTATTAATAACCATGTGGGCATTTCCTGAATGCTGGAAATGTATCGGCCGAGTTTCACGCGCCGGGTATTGTGACCCCATTCATTTGTTCGTACGCGGTGTCACCTCCAAGGCTGTCAGGTGCTCGTGCCACGGACCGGTGACTCAAGCACCGGTGGGTTGTCCGGAGGAGGAGAACGCATGCTCCCGTACCTGGCGCGCCGGATCGCGAACTACGCGGTCCTGCTGTTCATCGCCACGTCATTGGCCTATCTGCTGGCCTCGGCCTCCCTGGATCCCTCGGCCCTGTGGAACCATCAGGATCCCTCCCTCAACTGGGACGCCATTCACGCCAACCTCGTGAAGTACAACATCAGCCACGACCTGCCCGTGTGGGACCGCTACGTCACCTGGCTGCGTAACGTGGTTCTCCACTGGGACTGGGGGCGCACCCCCAAGGGCGAGTTCATCAACACCCTCATCGGCACCAAGATCCTCGTCTCGGTGCGGCTGGTCTTCCTGGGTGCCGCCATCGGCATGGTGGGGGGAGTGGCCCTGGGGGCCTGGACCGCCACGCGCCAGTACCGCTTCTCCGACCGTGCGATCTCCCTGATCTCCATGATCATCATCTCCACTCCCGCCATGGTCATCGCGATCCTTCTGCAGGTCCTGGCCGTCCAGATCAACCGCAGCTCCGGCTTCCAGATCTTCGAGTTCACCGGTGAGGGGGAGGGGGCCCTCGGTCGCCTCCAGCACCTGCTGCTTCCCACCCTGTCGATGTCGCTGGGCGGTATCGCCTCCTACTCCCGCTTCCAGCGCAACCTCATGCTCGACACCCTGGGCGCCGACTACGTGCGCACCGCCCGCGCCAAGGGCCTCATCAAGCGCAAGGCGCTGACCCGCCACGCGCTGCGCACCGCGCTCATCCCCATGGCCACCTACTTCGCCTTCGCCCTGGCCACCCTGTTCACCGGTGCCGCCATCACCGAGCGGGTCTACGGCTGGCACGGCATGGGCGAGTACTCCATCAGCGCGATCTCCGGCATGGACATCAACGGGGTGACGGCCGTGGTCGCCTTCTCCGGGCTGTGCACCCTCACCGGCGCGCTCCTGTCCGACGTCTTCGTGGCGATCGTCGACCCGAGAGTGAGGGTGAGCTGACCCATGGCGCGCAATGCTGAACCCAACGGGATGGCCTCCATCGGCAAGCAGATGACGGTGGGCGGCTACGCCGCCGTCGAGCAGGGCGGGGAGGCCCCGCTGAGCCCCGAGGACCTGGGCGACATCACCAAGGAGACCCCCAGGGACTCCCGGCGTCTGACCCGCAGGCAGATCATCACCCGGCGCTTCTGGCGCAACAAGGGGGCCGTCGTCGGCGCGATCGGCTTCCTGCTCATGGTGCTCTTCGCGCTTCTCGGCGACGCCGCGACCCACTGGACCTTCACCGACGTCGACTCCTCCGCCTTCCTGCAGGCCCCCAGTGCCGACCACTGGTTCGGCACCACCCAGGGCGGCCGCGACGTCTACGCGATGGTCGTGGAGGGCACCCGCAAGTCCATGATGATCGGCGTCTTCGTCGCCCTGCTCCAGACGGGCATCGCCGCCGTCATCGGCTCCTCGGCCGCCTACTTCGGCGGCTGGTGGGAGAAGATCGCCCTGTGGGCCACCGACCTGCTCCTGGTGGTGCCCTCCTTCCTCATCATCGCGATCCTCTCCCAGCGGGCCGGAGCCGCCAAGGGCTCCATCGCGCTGTTCATCATCCTCCTGGCCGGTTTCGGGTGGATGCTCACGGCCCGTGTGGTGCGCTCACTGACCCTGAGCGTGAAGAACCTGGAGTACGTCAGCGCCGCCCGCTTCATGAACGTGCCCAGCCCCGTCATCATCGCCCGGCACATCCTGCCCAACATCGCCTCCCTGCTCATCGTGGACGCCACCATCAACGTGGCCTACGCCGTCATCAGCGAGACGACGCTGTCCTACTTCGGTTTCGGGGTCCAGCCGCCCAACACCTCCCTGGGCACCCTCATCGCCGAGGGGCAGCGCTCCGCGACCACCTACCCCTGGATCTTCCTGGCCCCGGCAGCCGTGCTCGTCCTCATGCTCCTGTGCGTCAACGTCATGGGTGACGGCCTGCGCGACGCCATCGACCCCTCGTCCAAGTCAGGAGGCAAGGCATGAGCCCCACGAGCAGCTCCCGCTCGTCCGCAGAGGCCACGAAGAGCGCCGCGGCCGTGCCCGCCGTCGACGCCCGCAGAGGCGACGACGCGCTGCCGGACCCCTCCAGCGCCGCCCCGCTGCTGGAGGTCACCGACCTGCACGTCTCCTTCCCCTCCGAGGACGGGCGCGTCAACGCCGTGCGCGGAGTCAACCTGTCGGTCGCCCGCGGTGAGGTGCTGGCCCTGGTCGGCGAGTCCGGCTCGGGCAAGTCCGTCACCTCCACGGCGGTCATGGGGCTGCTCGACGAGTCCGCCGAGGTCACCGGCTCGGTGCGCCTCCACGGCACCGAGCTGCTGGGGCGGCCCGACGGCTACATGTCCCGCATCCGCGGCTCCCAGGTCGCCATGGTCTTCCAGGACCCGCTCAGCGCCCTGACCCCCGTGTACACGGTGGGCGCCCAGATCGTCGAGGCCCTGCGCATCCACCATCCCGGCATGAGCGAGGCGGCCGCCCGTAAGCGCGCCGTCGAGCTGCTCGACCTGGTGGGCATCCCCAACCCGCAGGTGCGTGCCAAGGCCTCCCCCCACGAGTTCTCCGGCGGCATGCGCCAGCGGGCCGTCATCGCCATCGCGATCGCCAACGACCCCGACCTCATCATCGCCGACGAGCCCACCACGGCCCTCGACGTCACCATCCAGGCCCAGATCCTCGACGTGCTGCGCACCGCCCAGAAGGAGACCGGTGCCGGCGTCATCATGATCACCCACGACCTGGGGGTCGTGGCCGGCATGGCCGACCGGGTGGCCGTCATGTACGCCGGGCGCATCGTGGAGACCGGCGACGTCGACGACATCTTCTACCGCTCGCGCATGCCCTACACGATCGGCCTGCTCGGCTCCCTGCCCCGTCTGGACGCGCGCAAGGACTCGGCTCTGGCCACCCTGGAGGGCAACCCGCCCTCCCTGCTCGAGCTGCCCCGAGGGTGCCCCTTCATCCCCCGCTGCCCCATGGCCCAGGCCGAGTGCGCCCAGGGAGAGCCGCAGCTCGCCCTCGTGGAGCGCGGCGGGACCGACGGCGAGGAGACCGGCTCCGGCGCCCAGTACTCGGCCTGCCGCCGCCGCGACGAGATCGAGCGGGACCAGCTCGACTACTCCCACATCTACCCCGTCCCGGCTCTCAAGACTCCCGAGACCATGAGCCTGCCGCACGTCGAGCGCCCCGAGGTCCTGCGCGTCACCGACCTCGTCAAGGAGTTCCCCCTCATGAAGGGCGCCGTCTTCAAAAGACGCGTGGGCACCGTCCACGCCGTCGACGGCGTCTCCTTCGACGTCCGCCGGGGCGAGACCCTGGCCCTGGTCGGCGAGTCCGGATGCGGCAAGACCACCACCCTCATGGAGGTCCTCTCCCTCCAGGCGCCCCAGGAGGGCCGGATCGTGGTCCTGGGCAAGGACACGGCCGACCTGGAGCGGGCCCAGCGCCGCCAGGTGCGCCGCGACCTGCAGATCGTCTTCCAGGACCCCATGGCCTCCCTGGACCCGCGCCTGCCGATCTTCGACATCATCGCCGAGCCGCTGCGGGCCAACGGGTGGAAGAAGGCGGACATCGGGCCGCGCATCGAGGAGCTCATGGAGCTCGTCGGTCTCGAGCCCAGCCACGCCAACCGCTACCCGCGCAACTTCTCCGGCGGGCAGCGCCAGCGCATCGGCATCGCCCGGGCCCTGGCCCTCGAACCCAGCCTCCTGGTCCTCGATGAGCCGGTCTCGGCCCTGGACGTGTCCATCCAGGCCGGCGTCATCAACCTGCTTGACGAGCTGCGCGCCACCATGGGGCTCAGCTACCTCTTCGTGGCCCACGACCTGTCGGTGGTGCGCCACATCGCCGACCGCGTCGCCGTCATGTACCTGGGGCGGATCGTGGAGATCGGCGACGTCGACACCATCTTCGAGGCCCCGGCCCACCCCTACACCCAGGCCCTGCTCTCGGCGATCCCCATCCCGGACCCGGCCAAGGAGCGCGGCCGCAGCCGCATCGTCCTGGAGGGCGACATGCCCAGCCCCGCCAACCCGCCCTCGGGTTGCCGCTTCCGCACCCGCTGCCCGAAGTTCCCCTCAGGACTCACCGACGACGAGCGCTCGGCCTGCCTGGGAGCCATGCCGGAGTTCCGCTCCCAGGGCGAGGACCACGACGTCGCCTGCTACTACCCCGAGCGCACCGCGGTCTTCTGACGTCCCTCGCGCCCCGAGTCCTCCCATCGCACTGTCCACCGATCCTGCCCACCACCGCGCGCCGACGACGGCGCCCTCAGTGAACGGAGATTCCCATGAAGCTCAACCGTCGCATGTTCCTCGCCACGACGGCCTCCGCGGCCGTCCTGACCTCCCTGGCCGCCTGCGCCAAGAACGGCTCCGGCTCCTCGGGCTCCACCGCCGGCGTACCCACGGCCGCCCCCGACGAGCTCCAGGACGGGGGTACGCTGCGCTTCGGCATCGGCTCGGCGCCGACGAACTGGAACGCCGCGACCGTGGACGGCAACGTCGTTGACGTGCGCCTGGTCATGAAGTTCGTCGCCCCCTACGTCGTCGACTGGGCCGAGGACGGCAAGGCGACGCCGAACCCCGACTTCCTCACCAAGCTCGAGGCCGCGGAGGTCGGAGGCAAGACCGTGGTCACCGTGGCCGTCAACGAGAAGGCCACCTGGGGCAACGGACGCAAGTGGGACTCCGAGGACATCAAGGCGTTCTTCGACCATGTCAAGGACCCCAGCTACTCCTGGGCCACCGTCGAGGGCCTCGACAAGGTCGAGAAGGTCGAGATCGTGGACAAGCAGACCGCCAAGCTCACCTTCAACTCGGTCTACCCCGACTGGTCCTACGCCCTGGCCGGCATCTCCCCCAAGGAGCTCATGGCCGATGCCAAGACCTTCAACGAGTCGATGGCCGGCGCCACCAAGTTCAACAACGACTACTTCGCCGGCCCCTTCAAGATCAAGAGCTACGACGAGTCCAAGCAGGTCATCACCCTGGAGCGCAACGACAAGTGGTGGGGTGCCGCCCCCAAGCTCGAGACCGTCACCCTGCACGTCCTGGACGACTCGGCCTTGGGGCAGGCCTTCGCCAACAAGGAGATCGACGTCCTGGACTACATCTTCTCCGCCGACGTCTACCAGCAGGCCAGCGGCCGCGATGACGCCGAGGTCCGCCAGAACACCGGCCTGCAGTGGCGTCACATCATGTTCAACGCCTCCTCTGGCCCCTTGGCGGACAAGGCCGTGCGCCAGGCCATCCCCCGGGCCTGCGACCGCGAGGCCATCGCTGCCTCCGACCTGGCGGGCCTGCCGGTGGACGCCAAGAAGACCCTCCTGGGCAACCGCTTCTTCCTGCCCGTCCAGGAGGGCTACCAGGACAACTCCACCAGCTGGGGCCACGACGTCGAGGCCGCCAAGAAGCTGCTCGACGACGCCGGCTGGGGGGCCGGATCCGACGGCGTGCGTGCCAAGGACGGCACGAAGCTCGAGCTGGTGATGACCATCCCCTCTAACGCCCCCGTGGCCACCAACGAGGCCAACCTCCTTCAGAAGCAGCTGGGCGAGGTCGGCATCAAGCTCAGTGTCTCCACGGTCGAGATCGACAAGTACTTCCCGGAGTACATCAACAAGAAGAACTACGCGCTGACGGCCTTCACCACCGAGAAGACCCAGTACCCCCTGGCCAACGTGGGCCAGTACTACGCCTCGACCAGCCAGTCCAACTACACCGGGCTGTCCGTCCCCGAGGTCGACCAGTACGTCGCCAAGATCGGCTCGACCCCCGACGGTTCCGAGCGCAACAAGCTCGCCAACGAGCTCGACAAGATTCTGTGGGAGAACGTCTTCAACATCCCGATCTACCAGCGTATGCAACTGACCGCCGTGCCCAAGACGCTGCGCAACTTCGGCGCCCAGGGGCTGGCCTCCTTCCGGCCCGAGCGCATCGGCTACGTCAAGAGCTGAGCCGGTGCCCTCAACCGGACCGGATGACGACGGACGAGAGCCGGTGCGGCATGATGCGCCCGTGCAAGAAGACGTGCCCACCGCTGTGTCCATCACCGTGCCCCCTGCCATGCCGACCGTCGTCATCCGGTCCCTGCCGGCCCGCCTCGGCACCGCCCTCATCGGCCTGGCCTCGGCGGGGATGTCCCTGACGATCGGCCTGGCCGACGGCGCCGCCCACGGGCTGCGCACCCTGGCCTGGGCGGGGACGCTCACCTTCCTCACCTGGCTGCTGTGGTGGGCCCCACACATCACCCTGACCCCGCAGGCACTCACCATCCGCAACGCCTGGCGCACCCACGTGCTGGACTGGGACGAGGTCGAGCTGTGCCGCACCCGCTGGGGGCTGTCGGTCATCACCCGTGACGACGTCGAGGTGCGGGCCTCGGCCGCTCCCCGCCGCGGCGGCATGGCCGAGTCCTTCCGACGCCGCCAGGAACTGCGCGAGCAGCAGGAGCGGCGCGACGGCCTGCGGGCCGCCGAGCCGGCCCCGGCGGTGCGCCCGGAGTACCTGGTGGGGGAGGGGACCTACCGCACCAACCTCGACACCGGTGATGCCGGATCCCTCATCGAGGCCTACGCCGAGCAGGTGCGCAGCCGTCCCGCTCGGGCCGCGGACGATGCGGCGCCCGGCGCTACCACCGGCGCCACCAGCGGCCTCAACCGTCCGGTCGTCGTCGCCGCCGGGCTGCTCGCCGTCGCGCTCGCGGCAGTGACCGTGCTCCTGTGAGGTGACCTCCCGGTGACCGGAGCGTGAGTGGGCGCACAGGCCGGGTGTTGGCCCGGCCATGGCAGGTCGCGACCGGCGTCCTCTAGTCTTTCTCTGTTTCGTGCCCTGTGGTCGGTGCCTGAGCGGTGTCTGGCCCGCGGCGTCCTCCCACCGGAAGAAGTGCCCCCTATGAGCGTGCGCCAGGATCTGCGCAACGTCGCCATTGTCGCCCACGTCGACCACGGCAAGACCACTCTTGTCGACGCCATGCTCTGGGAGGCGGGCGCCTTCGGGGCCCGGGCCACCGAGGAGACCACCGGTGAGCGCGTCATGGACTCCGGCGAGCTGGAGCGTGAGAAGGGCATCACGATCCTCGCCAAGAACACGGCGGTCCACTACTCGGGCCCCTCCGCCGCGGACGCCGGCTGCCCCGAGGGCATCATCATCAACGTCATCGACACCCCCGGCCATGCCGACTTCGGCGGTGAGGTCGAGCGGGGGCTGTCCATGGTCGACGGCGTCGTCCTCCTCGTCGACGCCTCCGAGGGGCCCCTGCCCCAGACCCGCTTCGTGCTGCGCAAGGCCCTGGCCGCGAACCTGCCGGTCATCCTCGTGGTCAACAAGGTGGACCGCCCCGACTCCCGGCTCGACGAGGTCGTCTCCGAGTCCACCGACCTGCTGCTGTCCCTGGCCAGCGACCTGGCCGACGAGCACCCCGACATCGACCTCGACGCCGTCCTGGACGTGCCCGTCATCTACGCCTCCGCCAAGGCTCGCCGCGCCGACACCGAGGCCCCGGCCGACGGCGAGCTGCCGGCCAACGAGAACCTCGAGCCGCTCTTCCGCACCATCATCGAGCGGATCCCCGGCCCCTCCTACGAGGAGGGCGCCCCCCTGCAGGCCCACGTCACCAACCTGGACGCCTCCCCCTTCCTGGGGCGCCTGGCGCTGCTGCGCATCCACAACGGCACCCTGCGCAAGGGGCAGACGGTGGCCTGGGCCCGCCACGACGGCTCCCTGGCCTCCGCCCGCGTCTCCGAGCTCCTCGTCACCGAGGGGCTGGACCGCAAACCCGCCGAGGAGGCGCACGCCGGTGACATCGTCGCCGTCGCCGGGATCGAGGACATCACCATCGGCGAGTCCCTCGTGGACCCCGAGGACCCGCGCCCCCTGCCGCTCATCACCGTGGACGACCCGGCCATCGCCATGACCATCGGCATCAACACCTCCCCGATGGCCGGGCGCACCAAGGGCGCCAAGGTCACCGCCCGTCAGGTCAAGGACCGCCTGGACCGCGAGCTCATCGGCAACGTGTCCCTGCGGGTCCTGCCCACCACGCGGCCCGACGCCTGGGAGGTGCAGGGGCGCGGCGAGCTGGCGCTGGCGATCCTCGTGGAGCAGATGCGCCGCGAGGGATTCGAGCTGACCGTCGGCAAGCCCCAGGTGGTCACCCGCACCATCGACGGCAAGCGCCACGAGCCCATCGAGCGCATGACCATTGACGTCCCCGAGGAGTACCTGGGCGCCGTCACCCAGCTCATGGCCGCCCGCAAGGGCCAGATGGAGACCATGACCAACCACGGCACCGGCTGGATCCGCATGGAGTTCCTCGTGCCGGCCCGCGGCCTCATCGGCTTCCGCACGCAGTTCCTTACCGAGACCCGTGGCACCGGCATCGCCTCCTCCATCGCCGAGGGCTACGCCCCCTGGGCCGGCAAGATCGTCTCGCGCACCACCGGCTCCCTCGTCTCCGACCGCGCCGGGGCCGTGACCGCTTACGCGCTCATCCGCCTGCAGGACCGCGGCAGCTTCTTCGTCGAGCCCACCCAGGAGACCTACGAGGGGCAGGTCGTGGGGGAGAACCCCCGCGGCGAGGACATGGACGTCAACGTGGTCCGCGAAAAGCAGCAGACCAACATGCGCTCCTCGACCGCGGACACCTTCGAGGCCCTCGTGCCGCCGCGCCGCCTCACCCTGGAGGAGGCCCTCGAGTTCGCCGCCGACGACGAGTGTGTCGAGGTCACCCCGGAGGCCGTGCGCATCCGCAAGGTCATCCTCAACTCCCAGGAGCGCTTCCGCGAGAACGCCCGCCGTCGTCGTGCCGAGGCCTGAGAGGAACCGCGCCCATGAGCCAGTCCGTCAACCGCGGGGAGAAGCCTGCCGCCTCCGAGGCCGCAGCCGACGCCGTCGAGCCCGTTGAGGCTGCTGTGCCGGCCGAGTCCGCCTCGCAGGCCGAGGAGTCCGAGGCGGCTCCGATCACCGAGCAGCCTGAGAAGTCCGAGGGACCTGAGGAGCCCGAGCAGGCTCCCGTCGTCGAGCAGCCGGAGGAGAAGGCTCCCGCCGTCGAGGACATCGGCGAGGTCGCCGACCAGGGTGCGGGTGAGCCCGTCTCCTGTGCTCAGGGCGGGGACGCTGACGACACCCCGACCCTCAACCTCGAGGATGAGTCTCAGGACGAGCCTGCGGAGACTGCCGAGTCGGCTGAGCCGGCTGAGGAGGTCGGTGGCGAGGCCCAGGAGGGGGAGCCCGCCGGGACGGTCGAGGCCGTGAAGCCTGCAGAGCCTGCCGAGTCGGCCCAGGCCGCTGAGCCGGCTGAGCCGGTCGGTCAGGCCGAGGAGTCCGAGGCGGCTCCGGTCACCGAGCAGCCTGAGAAGTCCGAGGGACCTGAGGAGCCCGAGCAGGCCCCAGTCGTCGAGCAGCCGGAGGAGAAGGCCCCCGCCGGCGAGGTCGCCGACCAGAGCGCCGACAAGACCTCCGCCCCTGGTGACGAGCCCGTTGAGTCGGCCGTTTCCGAGCCGGCCACTTCCGAGTCGGCCGCTGTAGAAGCCGCTGAACCGGTGGCGACGCCGGCATCGACGCGCGTCGTCGACGAGGCCGCCACCCCTGCCGAGGCCCTCTCACCCTATGAGTCGGCCGGCGCCGACGCGGCTGAAGAGACCCGGCAAGGCAGCGCATGGAGCCCCGACTCCGGCGACATGCCGCCATCGATCGCACCGAAGAGCCTGTCCGGGGCGTCGCCCTCAGCGCCCGCGCAGGCCACGCCCGCCGTCAACGCCGCCCGAGCCGCTGAGCCCACCGAGGGCGATGCCGATCCGGTGGGGGACAACGCTGCCGCCGCCGTCGCCGGGACCCTGGCCGCGGCCGAGAAGGCGCACAAGCCCTCCAATGCCCAGGACGTCGCGAAGAAGACCAACGGTACGGCAGCCGGGTCGGGCGCCTCACGCCGTCGGCGCCTCATCCCCGCCGCCTGCGCCGCCGGGGCCGCGGCCCTGCTGCTGGCCTGGGGCGGCATCGCCTGGTGGACCACCCAGCACATCGCCTCGGGCACCACCGTCTCCGGTGTCGATGTCTCCGGTCTGAGCCCCAAGGAGGCCCGCGACCGCGTCGGCAAGGGCATCGGCGACCAGCTCGCCCAGCCCGTCACCCTCACCGTCGGGCAGGGCAGCTCCGAGCTCGTGCCCGCCAAGTCGGGCATCTCGGTCGACACCGACGCCTCGGTCAAGAAGCTCACCGGCTTCACCCTCAACCCCCTCACCCTGGCTCAGCGCCTCGGCGGCCAGCGCACCGAGGCCGTCATCCGGGTCGATTCCACCGCGCTGCGCGGCGCCCTGGAGGACCGGGTCGACACGATGGCCAACGGCGCGGTCTCGGCGACCGTGACCCTGGAGGGCACCAAGCCGGTCACCACGCCCGCGAGCAACGGCATCGGGCTCGACGTCGAGGCCTCTCTCAAACAGCTCTCCGGTAGCTGGCCCCTGGGCAAGAAGACGCTCGCCATGGCCGAGGGCACCGCGATCCCCGCCATCACCGACGAGGAGGCCGCCAAGTTCGTCGACGGCACCCTCACGCCGCTGCTGTCCAGCGGACTGACCGTGAACACGGCGGGCACCGGCGCGCAGAGCAAGAGCCCCGGCGCGGCCGCGGCCTTCTCACCGCAGGACACAGCCGAGATGCTGAAGATCTCCTCCGAGGGCGGCACCTTGAGCGCCACCTTCGACCCGACCGCACTGCGTGACGGCGTCGTCGCCAGGATCGGTCAGGTCGAGACCCCCGCCCAGAACGCGACCTGGAAGATCGACGGCTCCGCCACCGGCGCACCTGGGGCACGCCCCCAGTACGTCCCCGCCGCCCAGGGCAAAGTCATCGACACCGCCGCCCTGTCCGCAAGCCTGCTCAAGGCCGGCACCACCGCCACCGACGTCGCCGGCCGGACCGTGACCCTGCCGATGGTCGTGGCCGAGCCGACGGTGAAGACGCCGCAGAACGAGTGGGGCATCAGCGAGGCGATCGGCGAGTTCGCCACCCCGTACAACAGTGGGGACGCGCCGCGCACCCAGAACCTCACCCGCGGGGCCGAGCTCGTCAACGGCACCGTCGTCAAGCCCGGTGAGGTCTTCTCCCTGGAGAAGACCCTCGGCGAGGTCGACTACGAGCACGGGTTCGCCGACGCCGGAGTCATCTCCAACGGGCAGCACGTCGACTCCATGGGCGGCGGGCTGAGCCAGGTGGCCACCACCGTCTTCAACGCCGGTTTCGAGGCCGGTATGGACGATACCGAGCACCACGCCCACCAGTACTACTTCGACCGCTACCCGGCCGGGCGCGAGGCCACCCTGTGGACCGGCAAGCTCGACGTGAAGTTCACGAACTCCACGTCCCACGCGGTGCTGGTCCAGGCCTGGCTGGACGGCGAGCAGATTCACGTGCGCATGTGGTCCACGAAGTACTACGACGTGTCGATCACCTCCTCGGACCGGTTCAACTTCCGCCCGGTGTCCACTGAGCGCAAGTCCGGCCCCGGCTGCGAGCCCTACTCGGGCGGCAACCCCGGCTTCGACATCACCGTCACCCGCACCCGCAAGCACGACGGAAAGGCCCTGCCTGACGACGTGCTCACCACCCAGTACGCCGCCGACAACGACATCGTCTGCTCCTGACGGCGCCGCCGTCTGCGCCCCCGGTTCAGAGGAGTGCCGACGCAGCAGTGTCGGAGGAGACTTTTGTCCAAACGGGACGACTTTGATGACACCGTAGAACGCTTCTGCGTGACCGCGGTTCTCTGACCTGCGCAAACGCGAGTGGATCGCGTGGCGTCGCGCGTCAAAGTCGTCCCTGCTGGACACTTTTCAGTCGGATCGTCGCAGATCGCGCTCTGAGGCGTGCGGTGCCCGAGATTGGTGTTACCTGTGACATTCGCGCTGCGGCAGTGACGTAATCGCGGTGTGGCAACCCTGAGTTTTCGGCGTGCTGACGGCCACTCTCTCACCTCTTGGGCCGACGGGCACCGGGGGACCATACTTGGCCCGACCCCGCTCACCTGCGTGGACAGATCCCCAGAGAAGAAAGGACACTGCTGCCATGACGTACGTCATTGCCCAGCCCTGCGTCGACGTCAAGGACCGTGCCTGCGTCGACGAGTGTCCCGTCGACTGCATCTACGAGGGTGAACGCAGCCTCTACATCAACGCCGACGAGTGCGTCGACTGCGGCGCCTGCGAGCCCGTCTGCCCCACCGAGGCGATCTTCTACGAGGACGATGTTCCCGAGGAGTGGGAGGACTACACCCGCGCCAACATCGACTTCTTCGAGCTCAAGGGACTCGGCTCGCCCGGAGGTGCCCAGAGGACCGGCGCGCTGGACTACGACGACCCCATGATCGCCGCCCTGCCCCCGCAGAACGAGGAGTGGAAAGAGGCCAACGGCTACTGAGCCGGCGGGCGGGGGCTGGGGGTGGAGACACCCCGGCTCGTGAGGAAGAATCAGGACCCGTGACCACCAGCGCGACTCCTGAGACCTCCCCCAGCCCCCACCTGCCCCGCCGCCTCGCCCTGCCCGACTTCCCCTGGGACTCGCTGAGCCCCTACCGGGAGCGGGCCGCCCAGCACCCGGACGGCGTCGTCGACCTGGCGGTGGGGACACCCGTCGACCCCACCCCCGAGATCGCCCGCAACGCCCTGTTCGCGGCCGCCAACGCCCCCGGCTACCCGACGGCGGTCGGCGCCCCCGTGGTGCGAGCCGCCATCGCCGAGTGGATGGAACGACGTCGGGGCGTGGCCGGCCTGGGTGACGGCGAGGTCATTCCCACCATCGGCTCCAAGGAGTCCGTGGCCCTCCTGCCGCTGCACCTGGGGGTGCGCCCCGGCGACCTCGTCCTGCACCCGAGAGCCGCCTACCCCACCTACGACGTCGGCGCCCGCCTCGTGGGGGCCACCCCGGTCCCCGTGGACACCGACGCCGACCCCGTCACCTGGGGTATTGCTGAGGACGCGCCCGTGGCCGTCGTCTGGCTCAACAGCCCCGGCAACCCCGACGGGCACGTCCTGAGCGTTGAGCAGATGGCCCGGATCGTCGCCTGGGCCAGAGCGCGGGGTGCCGTCGTCATCTCCGACGAGTGCTACGCCGAGCTCGGCTGGGAGTCGCCGTGGGACACCCAGCCGATCCCGAGCCTCCTGGACCCCCGGGTCGGAGGAGAGGCGGGCCGAAGCGGCCTGCTCGCCCTGTACTCCCTGTCCAAGCAGTCCAACCTGGCCGGCTACCGGGCGGCCTTCCTCGCCGGTGACGCGCGGCTCGTGGGCGCCGTCACCGAGGTGCGCAAGCACACCGGCATGCTCATGCCGACTCCGGTGCAGGCGGCTCTCGTGGCCGCCCTCGGCGACGAGGCGCACATGGAGGTGCAGAAGGAGGTCTACCGGGAGCGCCGCGAGGTGCTCGTCGAGGCGACTGCCGCCGCCGGTCTCGTCAACGACCCGGCTTCCGTGGCCGGCCTGTACCTGTGGCTCCGGGGACCCGAGTCTATGAGCGCCTACGAGCTCGTGGGGGCCTTCTCTGAGCTGGGGATCGTCGTGGCCCCCGGCGACTTCTACGGCGAGGCCGGGGCCGGGCGGGTGCGCATGAGCCTGACCGACACCGACGAGCGAGTCGCCGCCGCCGCCGCGCGCCTGCGCTCGCCTGAGGCCGCCGCCCTCTTCGCCGGCTGAGGCCACCTTGGTCCCGATCAGCTCACCTCGGGCCACCCGGAGGTGAGATAGGCCCCGACGGCGCGGTGCTGGAATCGGTAGGGCCTGCCGCGCTGGATGATCCTGCGGGTCAGGTCGAGCCGCTGTGCGGTGGGGCCCGCGTCGGTGGCCCTCTTGTGGCCGAGCTTCTCGGCGATATTCGTCAGAGAACGTTCCTCGGGTGCGAGCTCAGCCATTGCCTCGACGAACTCCCTCTCGCGCGGTGGGAGCCGATCGAGGATGCGTTGCACATGCGCCTCTGCCTCATGAACCGCCTGCCTGCTCCATCCGGTACGGACGTGCTCGGCGGTGATGATGCTGTCAGTGCTGGCGTGCCAGGCGCACTGCCCGGCGAGCTGGAAAAGGAATGGCTCTCCGCAGGAGAGCTCGACGATGGCGCGTTGGGCGTCGGGCTCCATGAAGATCCGATCTGTGCCGCCGTCGGCCGTGGTGATGGGCCACCCCTGGCTGATGAAGGGGTGGAGTGCGGTCAGGAGGTCGTCGTCGTCGATGGTCTCCAGCGTGGTGGTCTGGAAGCGACGCGCGAAGGTGGCACCGGATCGGGCTCCGGCCATGTCCGCGAACTCGGGCAGGCCGGTCAGGTAGACGGCGATAGGCAGCGCCGAGCCGACACTCAGACCGCCGGGAAGGGTCGTGGGCTCCTCGTGAGTGAGCGCGTCACCCAGGGCGATGAGCAGCTGGGAGCGCGCATGCTCATCAGTGATGTTCTGGACCTCGTCAATGTGGATCATCACCACGGCATGGTGCTTGGTGGCCGCACGGCCGATCTCAATGAGCAGATCGGTCAGGGCGGTGTAAGGCTCGGGGCCGTCCTGGGCGCGCACGGACAGGGAAGTGCCGGAGACAGTCACGGACTCAACGCGGCGCAGCAGGTCGCCGATGCGCTGCTCCCTGGCTGCTGGCAGACCCGCCGTGTCGGCGAGGGTCAGCAGAGCCGAGGCGACTCGCTTGATGGGGTCGCTTCCCGACGGGATGCGCAGTTGCGGCGTGACCCAGTCGCCATCCTCCAAGGCCTCGCTCGCGATCCGGCGCACCAACGCGGATTTTCCGGAGCCGGCTTCCCCCAGGATTGTGCGGCCGCGCTCGTGGATGCCGGCGGCTCGGCGCGGGCGAAGAGCATCCCGCCAGTCGCTGAGGTGCTCGATGCGCCCCGCCCACACCAGGGGCACCGTGTCCGAGCCTGGGCTGAACGGTGAGTCAAGGGGAGTCCTCATGATGATAAGTTTATCAACGATCACTTGGTTTGATAAATTTATCAGCCGCCGCTGGGCTTGATAAGTTTATCAAGCCATGGGTGGGTGTCCGGCTGGTGCCCACGGCGGGCTGATCCGGGCTCGTCAGGCTGATCCGGTGGCCCACGGTGAGCCCATGAGACGACGTCGTGACGGCGCACCCCGTACAGTGGACGCTGGGCCCGCCGGAACCCCCGTGGGCCCAGGTCTCGCCGTCGCGATGCGTGCGGCCCCGAGCCCCAGGAGGCATGATGACGAGCACCCCCACCCCCACCGCGGCTGAGCAGCCCGAGCAGAGCCGGCTCAGCGCCGTCGGCGGTCCCGCTCTGCTGGCTGTTGACGGCACCAACCTTGAGCTGCCGCGCACCCGGGCGACCGACGGCGCCGACGGCCTAGGCGTGTCCAAGCTGCTGGGCTCCACCGGCGTGGTGACACTCGACCCGGGCTTCACCAACACGGCGTCGTGCACCTCGCAGATCACCTACATCGACGGTGCGGCCGGGATCCTGCGCTACCGCGGCTACCCGATCGAGGAGCTGGCCAAGTCCTCGACCTTCCTGGAGGTCGCCTACCTCCTCATCAACGGCGAGCTGCCCGACCGAGAGTCCTTCGCGCGCATGGAGCGGCGCATCTCGCGTCACCGGCTGCTGCACGAGGATTTCCGCAGCTTCTTCACCTCCTTCCCCTCCTCGGGTCACCCGATGGCGATCCTCCAGGCGGGGATTGCGGGCCTGGCCACCTACTACGAGGACACCCTCGACCCGCACGACCCCTACGAGCGCGAGCTCGCCACCGTGCTGCTGCTGGCCAAGATGCCCACGATGATCAGCTACATCGCCCGGCGCGCCATTGGCCTGCCGCTGCTCTACCCCGACCCGCAGCGCTCCTACGTTGAGGACTTCATCCGCCTGACCTTCGGCATGCCCTACCAGTCCTACGAGATCGACCCTGCCGTGGTACGGGCCCTGGACATGCTCCTCATCCTGCACGCCGACCACGAGCAGAACTGCTCGACCTCCACGGTGCGCCTCGTGGGCTCGGCCGACGCCAACATGTACGCCTCCGTGGCTGCGGGGGTGGGCGCCCTGTCCGGGCCGCTGCACGGCGGCGCGAACGAGGCGGTCCTGCGGATGCTGGACACGATCCAGAGCTCGGGAATGAGCACGGCCGAGTTCGTCCGCAAGGTCAAGAACAAGGAGGACGGCGTGCGGCTCATGGGCTTCGGCCACCGGGTCTACAAGAACTACGACCCGCGCGCCGCCATCGTCAAGGAGACCGCCCACGACGTCCTGACCCGCCTGGGCTCCGACGACGGCGACCGCAAGCTCGAGATCGCCATGGAGCTGGAGGAGACGGCGCTTCGCGACGAGTACTTCGTCTCGCGCAGCCTCTACCCGAACGTCGACTTCTACACCGGCCTCATCTACCAGGCGATGGGCTTCCCCACGAAGATGTTCACGCCCCTGTTCGCCCTGGGGCGCCTGCCGGGCTGGATCGCCCAGTACCGCGAGATGATCGCCGACCCGGCCAAGCGCATCGGGCGGCCCCGCCAGGTCTACAACGGCTCCACCGAGCGCCACTATGTGGCCATGCACCGGCGCAAGCACGACGACGGCCAGTACCCGGACACCCGCGCCGGCGTGCCCAGCCTCGACCGCATCGCCAGGGTTTGAATCGCGAGGGTCTGAGGCTCACGGGCTCACGCCGGTCGCCCAGGGCTGATTGTCTGTGGCCGGTTGTCTGTGGCCGGGCGGTGCGGGTCGGGGACGTACTTTCCCGACGAGGACTGCTCTGTCCCCCAAACCACTGAGATCCGCCCGCAGTGGTTTGGGGGAGAAGTACGTCCCCGACGCAGAAGTACGTCGTCGATCATCCGCTTGTGGGATGCCGCCAGTTGCTCGTAGATCGGGCGGCTTTAACCGAGTGAACAGGGGATCTCCGGTCGACACGAAGGCCACCACCGGGCAGTACTCGACCGCATCACGAGGGGCTGCCTGGCCCTCCATCGGATCAGGATGCCTCGTTGCAGAGTCGAGGTGGGCCTCTGGTCTGCTGGGCATCAGTCGATCACGCGACGAAGGCTCGTACGGCTGAGCGAATGATCTCGGAGCGGCTGGTGCCGTCCTTCTCAGCGCGCTGGTCGACCGCGGCTACCAGACTGTCATCCATGCGGACTGGGACGACCCGCGCCGCACCATCCCCGATGGGGCGGCGTCCTCGCTTCTTCAGCACGTCGACGTCGTATCCACGTTCCGCTTCGTCAGCCCACTCCTGGATGGTCTCGTCGGTGACTGGCACGCCATCAATGGTTTCCATACGACAAGTGTAATACGAAATACCTGCCTGAACGTCGCCGAGTCCGTTGTGGTGAGTTCGGTGGCCTACAGGCCAGCTAGGTTGATCTTGCCCATGTGCAGGAGCTTCTCGCGCGTGGCGGCGTCGGCCATGAGCTCGGCGATGTTGTGGGGGACGACCTGCCAGGAGACGCCCCAGCGGTCGACGCACCAGCCGCAGCGCTCGGCCTCGGGCACGGCCGACAGTCCCGCCCAGTAGCGGTCGATCTCCTCCTGGTCCCGGCAGGAGACGATCATGGAGACTTCGGGAGTGAAGGTGAGGTCCTGGGAGGCCCCCGAGTCCCTGGCCGTCATCCAGATGCCGCGCAGCGTGAAGTCGGTGAACATCACCGTGCCCGCCTCCATCGGCCCGCCCTCCTCGTAGCGGTACAGGGCCCCGCGATGGGCGTCGTCGAACAGGTTGATCCAGGCCTCGGTGGCCTCCTCGGCGTTGGCGTGGTTGGGGCCGCCGAACATGAAGGAGGGCAGGATGAAGGGGCGCGGCTCGCCGGCCGGGTCGGTGAGCATGAGCTGCCAGGTCATGCCGAAGCGGTCACGGACCCAGGCGTAGCGCGGCGAGAAGGGGTACTCGCCCAGCTCCATGAGCACACCGCCGGCGGACAGCCGCTCATAGAGCTCATCGAGGTAGGCCCGGGCCTGGGCCTCGCCGCCGAACAGGAGCGGGTCGAAGTTCAGGATGCAGCTGATCGACGGGTTCGGGGCGTCCTGGTCGCCACCACTGAGGAGCGAGAGACGGAATCCGTGGATGCTGACCGTGGCCGCGTACCCGGGCACCTGCTCGACGACGCGGGCCTCACGGAAGACGCCGGCGTAGAACCGGGCCGCCTCATCGGCGTCGCCGTTGCAACGGATGGCGGGAGTGATGAGCTGGTCCATGTGAACACCGTAGCGTGACAAGCGTTGGGGCCGCTCCGGGAGAGGAACGGCCCCAACACTGTGATCGTCGAGCCGGGTCATGCCCGGGTATCACCGGCTACGAGGTGATCTTGCGCCGGTAGTGGAGAACTGCTGCGCCGGTGAGCAGTCCGAGGATCGCCAGGGCCGTCAACCTGCTCGCGTTGATCCCTGTGTTGGGGAGGGGCCGCTTTGAAGCGGTACTGGTCGGGGCGGCCGTGGGTACCTTGGTGGGCTCAGCGGTGACGGCAGGAGTGGGGGTCGAGCCTCCACTGGGCGCAGGAGTCCGATGAAGACGTGCCGGGAGACCACTGCGTTACGGAGCTCCGAACCGTACCGGATCCACGTACTGTCGCCTATTTTTGTATCCTGGTCGGCTAGAACTTTATCTTCCATGAACGGGGCAAAGCCGGTACGGGTTTCGCTGACATATGTTGGCGATTGTTGTCCATTTTCGATGACGGATGGTGACTGCTTCAGTGTGTTTTCCATTTTACTGATTGATCTCTTCTTCGAGGCTGCTTGGACGGATCATCAGTGTGCTGACGGTGCTCAGTAAGAATGCGGTGATGCCGATAGCGGCGAAGTTGTCGGTGAGAGTGAGCAGTGGGCCGCCGATAAGCCCTGCCACCGTTGTGCCGAGGTACATCACCGCGCTAGTGAGGGTGGAGATGGTACCGCGCGCTGTGCTGTCAAGTTGCTGCAGGTGGAGCATGCGGACGCTGAGCATCGCACCTCCGCAGGCGAAGAGAGGCAGGAATACCAGTCCGACAACGATCGGAGGCGGAGATACGGCGAGCGCCAGATAGGCAATGCCCATCACTGTGGCGCTCAAGTATATGGCTCGCACAGGGGTCATGCGGCCGGTAAGTCGGACACCGAAAAGGCTGCCGATCGTGTTACCAATCCCGCCAGCCAGGACGATGAGCGCCACTGTGACTTTCGAGGTGCCCAGACCGTCTTCCAACCAGGTCGGTGCGTAGGTGAACACGGTGAAGAATGCCAGGGTGTACAGGAGGTAGGACAGGAATCGTGTGAATGCTTGTGGTGCGTGGAGTAGGGTCAGGTATGGCACTTTTTTAGTTGTCGTGGCGGGATGGATATCAGGGATTTGGTACCAGAGCGTGACTGTTAGCGCCAACGAGCATACCCCGATAATGGGGAAGATGATGCGCCAGTCTATGATTGCGAGGAGACTTCCGAGAGGGACTCCGACAACCTGAGCGATTGATAGCCCGGCAGTCGTATATCCCATGACGCGCAAAATGTGCTTCTGATCCGGGTCGACGAGGGCGGGAATCATAGCCCATACTTGTGGTGCAGCTACGGCTGCGGCACCGCCAGTGATAAAACGGAAGGAGAACATTGTCCAGAATCCCGGGGAAACTGCGCAGCCTGCTGTTGCCAATGCGAAAACCATCATCCCAAGCGTAAGGATGATCCGGCGATTACCTCGGTCTGAGATCGGCCCGGACACCAGGCCGGTGAGTGCGTATCCGATTGCATAGATGCTGACCAGCCAGCCACTTTGCGTCGTCGACACGTCGTACGCCTTGGCCAGCGATGGCAGCAGTGGTGCGACGACGAAGGTGTCGGAGCCGATCAGGAACATGACCGCGAACCCGAGTAGTGAAAGTTTTCGGTCCATAGCGTCCTCCAGTCTGTTGAGAGCGCCTCAACGCTAAGCCTTGACATTGCTGTCAATGTCAAGAGATGCTGACGCGGTCCAGTAAATTGATCGAGGAGGGGCGTATGCGCATCACCGAAGCTGCCCGACACGCTGGCACTAGCCCGCGGATGCTGCGCTACTACGAGGCTGAGGGACTGTTGGCGCCCACGCGCCGCGACAATGGCTATCGCGACTACGACGCTGGAGAGGTTCTAGTCGCCCGCCAGATCGTTGCGCTGTCCCATGCCGGATTTCCGCTCTCACTTGTCAGGACGGTGCTGCCCTGCGCCACGGAAAGCGGTGCGCTGAGAGCCTGCCCCTCCGTTGCACCCGAGCTGCGCCGTCGGCTCCGCGACGTCGAGGAACAGATTGACGCGCTCGCGAGCGGTGCCGAGGTCATCAGGAGCTTCCTCGACAACCTTCAAGACGTCGCATCTGCCTAGCCCGCCTTATTGCTGCGGTGCTGGTGTCCTACTCGTCGGCGGGCGCGAGCCGAACTTGGCTGCTGCGCTGGCGTTTGTCTTCTGAGGCCGGAGCCGCCCGGGAGCCGTGCTCGCGTCGTAGAGTCATCGGTGTCAGGCTCTGTCCGTGGCAGAACCACTGTGGTTAGGCTTGCCTTATGAGCAAGAACTCTGGTGCCTCTGCCGCCTCGACCGACCTGCCTCTGCCTCACGCCGACCGCCCCATCGCCTCCGCGCCCGGCCACTGGGTCCTGGCCCGCGCCGGCAAACGCGTCCTACGACCCGGCGGCGCCGCCCTGTCCGCCGCCATGCTCAACCATGCCGGCCTCGCGGGTGCCGACGTCGTCGAGCTCGCCCCGGGCTTGGGGCGCACGGCCGCCGAGATCATCAAGGCCCACCCCGCCTCCTACACGGCCATTGACCGCGACCCCGACGCCGCCCGGCGCGTGGCCGCCGTCGTCGGGGACCTGGGCACCGTCCGCCAGGGCGAGGCCGCCGACACCGGCCTGGACGAGGCCAGCGCCGACGTCGTCGTCGGCGAGGCCATGCTCACCATGCAGGGGGACAAGGGCAAGGCCGCCATCGTCGCCGAGGCCGCCCGCGTCCTGCGCCCCGGCGGGCGCTACGCCATCCACGAGCTCGGCGTCACCCCCGACGACATCGACAAGGACCACTACACCCAGCTGCGCCGCGATCTGGCCCGCTCCATCCACGTCAACGCCCGCCCCATGACCGCCGCCGCCTGGAAGGAGCTCATGGAGGACGCCGGGCTCGTCGTCGACTGGGTCGACACCGCCCCCATGGCCCTGCTCAAGGTCGGGCGCAACATCCACGACGAGGGCCTGGGCGGCTTCCTGCGGATCGCGCGCAACGTCGCCGCCGACAAGGCGCTGCGCCAACGCGTCCAGGAGATGGCCGCCACCTTCAAGCGCTACGAGAAGGACATGGTCGGCATCGCCCTCGTCGCCCACAAGCCCGAGTTCTGAGCCCCGCTTCTCGCCGGTCGTCGACGTCGCGGTCGTACCTTATGCCTCGCGTTCGGGGGTTCAGGGTACGAACGCGAGACCTACCCTACGAACTCGCGGACGCGTCCCTACTTGTGCAACGGGCTCTAGTCGTCGCGGGTCGCCCCGCGCAGGCCGGCGCGCAGCACCTCCCGGTTGAGCAGCGCGATCGCCTCGATCGGGATCCCCGCCGGGCACGCCGGCACACACTCGCCGTACACCGAGCACGGCCCGAAGAGCGCATCAAGCTCCCGCGTCATCGCCCGAGCCCGGCGGCCCCGCTCGATGCGCCCCTGCGGCATGAGCGACAGGTGCGCCAGCTTCGCCCCCGCGAAGAGCGCCGCCGCCCCGTTCGGGCAGGCCGCCACACAGGCCCCGCAGCCGATGCAGGCCGCGAAGTCCAGCGCCCGCTCCGCCTGCAGGTGCCCCTGGGCGACGTCGTCGGCGTCCGGCGCGGTCCCCGCGGCCACGTCCACGGTCCCGCCCGCCCGGATGAGCTCGTCGAGCGCCGTGCGGTCCACCACCAGGTCCCGGATGACCGGGAACGCCGCAGACCTCCACGGCTCCAGCCGGAAGCGCGTCACCCCCGGGAAGGCCCGCAGGTGCTGACGGCAGGCCGGGGTCGTGTCCAGTGGCCCGTGCGGCACCCCGTTGACGAGGAAGCCGCAGGCCCCGCACACCCCCTCCCGGCAGTCCGACTCGAAGACCACCGGCTCGCCACCGGCCTCGATGATCTGGTCGTTGAGGCGGTCGAGCAGCTCGAGCAGACTCATCTGCGGCTCGGCGTCCTCCACCACGTGGCTCTCGAAGAAGCCCCGCGCCCGCGGCCCGTCCTGCCGCCAGATCTCCAGCTCGATCCTCATCGGTAGTCCCTCACCTGCATGGGCACCAGCGAGAAGCTCAGCGGCTCCGTGCGGCGCGTGTGCCCGCCGTCCCCGGTCTGCCAGGCCGACACCGAGCACCAGGACTCGTCATTGCGCTGAGCCTCGCCGCCCTGGGTCGCGTACTCCTCACGGAAGTGGGCGCCGGCGGACTCGCGCCGGTCCAGGGCGTCGAGGACCATGACCTCCGCCAGCTCCAGGAAGTCGGCGACCCTCAGCGCCTTCTCCAGCTCCTGGTTGAGCCGCGCCTGGCCACCGACCACGGTGACGTCGGCCCAGAACTCCTCACGCAGGGCGCGCACCTCCTCCAGGGCGCGCAGCAGTCCCGCCTCGGAGCGGCTGACCCCGCAGCCGGCGTAGAGGATCTCACCCAGCCGGCGGTGGAACCACACCGGACGGTGGGTACCGCCCACCGCCATGAGCGCCTCGATGCGCTCGTGGGTATCGGTCACGGCCTGGAGCGCCTCCGGAGCGTCGGGGCTCAGGGGCCTACTGCCCACCAGCCCGGCCAGGTAGTTCGGCACGGCCAGTGGCAGCACGAACCATCCGTCCACGCTGGCGCTCAGCAGCGAGTTCGCCCCCAGGCGGTTGGCGCCGTGGTAGTTGTTCGATGCCTCCCCGCCCACGAACAGTCCTGGGATGGTGGACATCTGGTCGAAGTCCACCCACAGCCCGCCCATTGTGAAGTGGGCCCCCGGGGCGATGCGCATGGGCACCTCGTAGGGGTCCTCCCCGGTGGCGTCGAGGTACATCTCGAACAGGTTGCCGTAGCGTGAGGCGATGGTCTGCCTGCCCAGCCGCTCCAGAGCATCGCGGAAGTCGAGGTAGACCGAGTTGCGCAGCGGCCCGACGCCGCGGCCGGACTCGATCTGCTCGCGGGCGTTGCGCGAGGCCACGTCACGCGGGGTGAGGTTGCCGAAGGCCGGGTACTTGCGCTCCAGGTAGTAGTCGCGCTCGTCCTCGGGGATCTCGTTCGGGGCCCGCTCGTCCCCGGGGCTCGCGGGCACCCAGATGCGCCCGTCGTTGCGCAGGGACTCGCTCATGAGCGTCGTCTTGGACTGCCAACGAGAGCTCACCGGCAGCGCCGTGGGGTGGAACTGCACCATACAGGCCGAGGCGAAGGCAGCCCCGCGCCGGTGGGCGCGCCAGGTGGCGGTGGCGTTGGAGGCCATAGCCAGGGTCGAGTAGTGGTAGACGCTGCCGTAGCCGCCGGTGGCCAGCACGACGGCGTGAGCGGTGTGGGCGCGCACCTCGCCGGAGAGCAGGTCCCGGGTGACGATGCCCTGCGCGCGGGAGTCGGCCACGATGAGGTCGAGCATCTCGGTGCGGGTGTGCATGCGGACGCTCCCGGCGGCGACCTGCTCCTGGAGCGCCTGGGCGCAGGCGATCTCCAGCTGCTGGCCGGTCTGCCCGCGCGTGTAGTAGGTACGCGAGACCTGCACCCCGCCGAAGGAGCGGGTGGCGAGCTGGCCGCCGTACTCGCGGGCGAAGGGCGCCCCGATCGCCTCCATGTGGTCAATGACCCGGCCGGACTCCAGCCCCAGGCGCACGACGTCGGCCTCCCGCCCCCGATAGTCCCCGCCCTTGACGGTGTCCTTGACGAAGCGCGCCAGGGAGTCGCCGTCGACCTTGCGGGCCCTGGCGGCGTTGATCCCACCCTGTGCGGCCACCGAGTGGGCGCGGCGCGGGGAGTCGTGCAGGCTGAAGCACTCCACCCGGTAACCCAGGCGCCCCAGGGTCGCGGCCGCCCCGGCGCCGGCCAGTCCGGCGCCCACCACGATGACGGTCAGTTTGCGGCGGTTGGCGGGATTGACCAGGCGGTACTCGTCGCGCCGGCGTTCCCAGGCCTGCTCGGGCGGGCAGTCCGGCAGATGCGCATCAAGGTCCTCGCCGACGTCGTACAGGCCGCCGACGGCCCCCGGTGTACTCGCGCTCATCCGATCACCCCCGTGCAGATGAGGACGGGCAGCAGGCCGTTGACGACGGCGATGGCCAGGGCCACGGCCAGGGCGAGGGCGCGGCAGGCCTTGCGCAGCCTGGGGCCGGTGCCGCCCAGGTCGATGACCACGTTCCACAGGCCCTGCGCCAGGTGGAGGGAGAGCGCCAGCATGACCAGGCTGTAGAAGACCGCCATGCCGGGACGCGACAGGCTCGCCACGAGGTTGTGGTAGGCGCTGACCTGCAGCTCGCCGTTCGACGTCGTCGGCGCCTGAAAGCCCTCAGGGGCGATGAGACGACCGACGGTCAGGTCGAGGACGTGGACGAGGACGAAGACCCCGATGAGGGCGCCGGTCACCAGCATGGAGCGGGCGCCGATGGTGCGGGCGGGCAGGGCCCGGCGCCGGAAGGCCCCGCGAGCGCTCCTCGCCCGGCGCCACAGCGTGATCCCCGCCGCGACGTGCACCGCGACGCAGGCCCCCAGGGCCAGGCGCATCGCCCACAGGAGCCCCTCGTGCGGCAGGAGCGGGTAGGCGACCCGCCGCAGCCAGGCGGCGTAGCCGTTGAACGCCTCCGGACCCGCGAGAACCTTGAGGTTGCCGACCATGTGGACCACGACGAACAAGGCCATGATTGTGCCGGTGACCGCCATCGTCACCTTGAGGACGCGCTGCGAGGCCCACACAGGGGTGCGGCGCCTGCGCCGAGGAGGAAGCGCGTCACCAACGGGCTGAGCAGCCTCAGGGACGCGGACGACCGTGGACGTTGCAGCCATCTGACCCACCCTCCTTTGCGCAGAACAACCCATCACTATGATAACGAACACAGTGATACTGGCATAGAGTGTGAACCCTGTGTTTCGCGGGTCGTCCAACGCGACCGGCCGCCTCCCGCCGTTGAAGGCGGAAGACGGCCGGAACGAGAAACGCGGCGGCGGGGGACTCGGGGGAGGAGAGCCCTACTGGCCGGCGTGCTGGGGCGGGCCCAGCTCGATGCTCTTGCCGCCGCGGGCCAGGGCCTCGACAGCACCGGACTGGGAGTTGCGGCGGAACAGGACGTTGGAGGCGCCGGCCAGCTCGCGGGCCGGGACCACGCGCGGCTCCTTGAACAGGCCGTGGTTGCCGGGCACCACGCCGCCCTGCGGCATGAGGGAGACCTTCGTGCCGGCCGTCAGGTACAGGCCGGCCTCGACGACGCAGTCGTCACCCAGCGGGATCCCGAGACCCGAGTTCGCCCCCAGCAGGCAGCGCTCGCCCAGGGCCACGCGCTGGCGCCGGCCGCCCGAGAGCATGCCCATCGTGGAGGCGCCGCCGCCGACGTCGGAGCCGTCACCGATGACGACCCCCTGGGAGATGCGGCCCTCGACCATGGAGCGCCCCAGCGTCCCGGCGTTGTAGTTGACGAAGCCGGCGTGCATGACCGTGGTGCCCTCGGACAGGTAGGCGCCCAGGCGCACGTTCGCGCCGTTGCCGATGCGCACCCCCGAGGGCAGCACGTAGTCGGTCATGCGGGGGAACTTGTCCACCGAGTGCACCTGGACGGGGCGTCCCACGGCGGCGCGCAGGCGCATGCGGGTGGTCTCGAAGTCCTCGGCGCGGCAGGGGCCGGCGGAGGTCCACACCACGTTGGGCAGGCGGGAGAAGATCCCGTCCAGGTTGACGGTGTTGGGCCGGACCAGGCGGTGGGACAGCGTGTGCAGGCGCAGGTAGGCGCCGGCCACGGTCTGGGGGGCGTCGTCGAGGTCGGCCCAGGTGCGCACCACCGTGGTGTGGACGCCACGGGCCTCATCACGGCGCTCCATGGCGCTCAGGGAGGCCAGGAGGTCGGCGTGCCCGTCCTCGGGCTCGTCACCGAGAACCGGGCGGGGGTACCACACGTCGAGGGTGTTGCCGTCGTCAGTCACGGTCGCCAGACCGAGACCCCATGCGCTGCGAGTCGTCATGGGAACACCCTACGGTCCCTGGTGGCTGACCGTTGCCGGTGGGCGTGCGAGAATCGCCGCATGGCGCGCACGACGATCCACCTCATGCGGCACGGCGAGGTGTACAACCCAGGCGGCATCCTCTACGGCCGCCTGCCCGGGTACCATCTGTCGGCCCTGGGCCACCAGATGGCCCAGCAGGTCGCCGACGTCCTGTCCGCATCCGGGCACGACATCACCCGGGTCATCACCTCACCCCTGGAGCGGGCCCGGGAGACCGGCGCCCCCACTGCCGCCGCCTTCGGCCTGGTGCCGACGACGGATCCCCGGCTCATCGAGGCCGGCAACTCCTTCGAGGGCGTGGCCGTCAACCGCAACCGCTGGATCCTGGCCCACCCCACCTACTGGTCCAGCTACATCAACCCGCTGCGCCCCTCCTGGGGCGAGCCCTACCGGGAGATTGTCGAGCGCATGCGCGGCGCCGTCGTCTCCGCGCTCGACCTCGCCGAGGGCCACGAGGCGCTCCTCGTCTCCCACCAGCTGCCCGTCTGGTCGCTGCGCCTCTTCCTGGAGGGCCGCCCCCTGGCCCACGACCCGCGCCGCCGCCAGTGCGCCCTGGCCTCCCTGACCTCCCTGACCTTCGAAGGCCGCACCCTGGTGGGGTTGGCCTACTGGGAACCGGCCGGCGACCTGCTGCGCCAGGCCCGCGACATGGTGCCCGGAACCTCCTCCGCCCAGACCGCGGGCAGTGCCAGCCCCGTCAGCCCTGTCAGTCCCGATGGGCACGTCGAGGCGGCCCGGTGACCCAGCAGCCGCCCTCGCGCCCGGTCGGCGGCGAGGTCGTGCGCACCGGCCCGCCCGGTGAGGTCAGCCGTCCCGACCGTGCGCGCCCCGCCCCGCGCCGCCCCTGGACCGGGCGGGACTTCGTGTGGTGGCACACGGCCGCCGTCCTGACCGCCACCCGCCAAGGCCGCCGCCCCAACCCGGTCTCACCGACCATCGACCCCGTGCGCCCCGCCCTAGGATCCGGGGAGGTCATGCTGGCCACCTGCGACGCCGAGCTGCTCCTGTGGCGGCGCGGGGACGCCACCTACAACCCCTCCCGGGGCTTCTTCCTGGCCGGCGGCCCCGTCGGCCTGGCCCTGACGGCCGCCTTCTTCGGCGGCCAGGCCTACCTCAACCACCGGCGCCGCCGCGCCGCCGAGGCCGACGCCGTCGAGAAGTGGCGCCACCTGGCCGGCGCCCGCCTGAGCGTGTCCACCCACGGCATCTACCTGGGCACGGGGGAGGGCGTCATGCCCATCTCCTACGCCGACATCCAGGAGGTCCAGCTCACCGCCACCGGCGAGATCGTCATCGCCGCGGCCAACGCCTCCGGCTCGGTGCGCCTCAAGATCCGGGCCCAGTGGGCCGAGCTCGTCCTCATCCTGTGGGCGGTGCGCTACATGCCCGAGCACCCCCAGCTCGTCGGGCGCACCTGGATCCCCGGCGACTGGCTCATCCACGCCGCCGCCCACGGCTACGACGTCGACACCACCCCCTGGCCGCAGGCCCGCCCCGCCCTGCCCTGAGGCCGGAGCGCCGAGGCCGGGCCGGCGCGCTTCCGGTCAGCGTGGGTCAGTGCTGGTTGGTGCTGGCGAGTGCTGGTTGGTGCTGATCAGTGCGAGTCGGTTCCGGAGCGGTCGGTCCCGCCCGTCTCGCCGGCGTCAGTGTTCTTGTTGGTCCGGTCGGCCCCGCCGGCCCCGCCCTCATCGCCGCTGGCGTCGTGACCGCTGGCGGGCTCTTGAGGGTGGTGCTTGCGACGGCGGATGTCCTGCTCCAGATCCCTGAGGAACTCCGGGTCGTCGTCGGGCGCCATGGGGCGGGCGCGCTGCGGGCGACGGAAGGTCGTGCCCTCCCGGGAGGACCACACGGTGGGCTCGACGTAGCCGCCGCGCTCCTCAGCGGCCTTGACCCGCGAGACGATGATCCAGGCGATCGGGCCGATGGTCGGGAACAGGACGACCAGGGTGATCCACAGGTACTTCGGCATCCGTGCCGGCATGCTCTCATCCGGTGTGCGTGCGCAGTCCAACAGGGCGTACAGCGTCAGAGCGAACACCAGGACGATGAGGACGATACGCATGGGCCAACCCTAACCGAGCCGGGCGGCCCCGCAGGCCCCGCACCTGCCCGGGACCTGCCGCCCAGCCGTCTGCCCATCCCCAGTGGGCCCGGGCCGTGGCACGATCATGGGGTGCTCGCCCCGCCCGCCCTCCGCCTCCTGACCGGCGGAACCGCCCCCGACGACGTCGCCGCCCTGCGCGCAGCCCTCGCCGAGCGCCTGGCCCTGCGCGGCCTGCTCACCAGCCCCGACGGCCGGCCCGCCACCGCCGCCGTGGGAGAAGCAGACCGGACGGGCTCGCGACAGCCGCTGCTCGTCCCCATCGCCCCCGGAAAGGACCCCGCCCAGGTCCGCGCCGACCTGGCCCGCCGCATCACCCGCGTCCCCGCACGCACCGACCTCATCCTGCGCACGTCGGGCTCCACCACCGGCACCGGACGGCTCATCGCCATAAGCGCCACTGCCCTCATGGCCTCCGCCCGCGCCACCCATGCTCGCCTCGGCGGCCCAGGAACCTGGCTCCTGCCCCTGCCGGCCCACCACGTCGCCGGCCTGCAGATCCTCACCCGCTCCCTGGAGGCCGGAACCGAGCCCGTCGTGGTCGACACGAGCACGGGCTTCAGCCCGACGGCGCTCGCGGAGGCCCTCAGCTCGGCGCGCCCGCCCACCGGGGCGGCTGCCTCCCGGCTCTACGTCTCCCTGGTCCCCACCCAGTTGGTGCGCGTCCTACAGAATCCGCAGGCCCGCCGGGCCCTGGCAGAAGCCGACGCCGTCCTCCTGGGCGGCGCCGCCGCAGACCCCGCGCTGCTGGCCCGGGCCCGCGGGGCGGGCGTCACTGTGGTCACCACCTACGGCATGAGCGAGACCGGCGGGGGCTGTGTCTACAACGGCCGTCCCCTGGAGGGGGTCGAGGTCACCATTCATGCCCCCGACGCCGAGGGCGCCGGCCGCATCCTCATCTCCGGTCCGGTCCTGGCCGAGGACTACCTCCACACCCCCGGCCACAGTCCCGCCGACAGCCCCGCAGGCAGTCCCAAGGCCGGCGAGGGTTTCCACCGCAGCGGCGCCAGGCGGGTCCTGGCCACCTCCGACCGCGGCCGGCTGCACCCCGACGGGCGCCTGGAGGTCCTGGGCCGCCTGGACGACGTCATCATCACCGGGGGCATCAAGGTTGAGCCCCGCCACGTGGAGGAGGCCCTCACCGGTATCGACGGCGTGGCCGAGGCCTGCGTCGTCGGCCTGCCCGATGAGCAGTGGGGAAGCCGCGTCGTCGCCGCCGTCGTGCTCGAACCGGTTGGCCAGCCGGGCCGCTCGAAGCGCTGGGACGGCGCCGCCCTGCGTGAGGCGGTCCGCGCCCGGCTGGACGGCGCCCACGCCCCCAAACGGGTCGTCGTCCTGGAGACCCTGCCGCTGCGCCCCAGCGGGAAGGTCGACCGACGCGAGGTCGCCCGGCTCCTCGCCGCGACCACGACAGATGTGACCTCGGAGCCCCTTACACCAGAGCCCTGATCTCCGCCTCACTCGGGCAGGTGGCCGGGCCGAAGTGCGTCGTGGTCAAGGCTCCGGCCACATTCGCCCAGCGCAGCGCCGTCGTCAGGTCGACGCCCCGGGCCAGGGCCGCCGCCAGGACACCGGAGTGCGCGTCACCGGCCCCGTTGGTGTCCACCGGCGTCACCGGGATGCTTGGGGTATGGCGCGCCGCGCCGCCGTCGGAGAACCAGGAGCCCTGCTCCCCGGCCCGCACCAGCACGGTGCCGAGCCGACCCGATAGTGCCTCGCAGACGCCGGCGTGGTCACCGGCCTCCGCCCGTAGCTCCAGGCGGTCGGCGAGAAGCCCGGCCTCACGCTCATTGAGAGACCAGACAGGCCCCAGCGCACCGAGGCGCTCCAGCGAGCTCATGGGGACCGAACCAACCATGGGGGAGACGTCGAACAGTGCCGTGCACCCCGCCCGGGCCTCGGTCAGTCTCCCGGCCAACCGCTCCAGCGCCACCCTGGAGGCAGGATCGGCCAGGGAGTAGCTGGAGAGGTAGACGACGTCGTCGCCGCTTACCTCCAGGTGGTCGAAGGCATCCGCCGGGCCGCGAGTCTCGGCCCCGCAGGTGGAGATGAAGGTGCGTTCGGCCCTCGCATCGGTCATGGCCACGCAGTAGCCCTGGTCGCCGGGTGCGACCGGGCCGACATGATCCACCCCGATCTCCTCCAGGGCCCGCCGGGCCGCCTCGGCGAAGGGCCCCTCGCCCAGCGGCCCCGCGTACAGGGTCTCGACCCCCATCCGGCGGGCGGCGGCCAGCACGTTGAAGCCACCGCCGACCGCCATGGAGGACTCGTCGGCGAACACGTCCCCGCCGGGCTCGGGGATCGCCTCGATGCGCAAGGTCAGGTCAATGACGACCTGGCCGGTGTGAATGACCCGTCCTGTCATGGCCGCCTCTGCTCCGGAGCGTCTGGCTGACAGCGCCCGCTGCCGCCGCGCAGCGCCAGCAGCGCCTCACAGATCGGCTCGAGTCGCAGGCCGGAGCGCTCCAGCACCCGATCGACCAGCTCGACGGGGAGAAGATGGGGCGCGCTCGCCCCCAGGACCGCACCGGCCATCGCGGCAATGGTGTCAGTATCTCCCCCGAGCTCAGCGGCGAAGCACAGCCCGTCCAGGGGCCGCTGTGCGAACTCCCGCACGATCACCAGCGCGCAGGGGACCGACTCGGCCGACTCCACCGAGGTTCCGACGTAGGTGCGCAGATGCTCGGCCAGGGCCTCCCCGTGCAGGTTGCGACTCGTCTCCAGGGCCAGGCGGGTGCGGGCGGCAACGGAGGCCTTCTCCGTCCAGTGGCCTGCCTCGGGGTGGGCGGCCACAAAGTCCAGCGCCGCCTCCAACGCACCCGCCGCGTCGACGCCGTCGATGGCAGCGCTGACCGCTGCGGCGAGGAGCCCAGCGGCCTCGAAGCCCTGCCGGGTGTCGTGGGTGACCAGGCAGGAGGCCTGAACGGCCCGGGCCAGCGCGTCGCCGTCGGCACTCAGGGAGAAGGCGATGCCCACTGGGGCCACCCGCATCGCGGCGCCGTTGGTGGTGCCCTGTCTGCCGGTGCAGTGCGGGTCCGCCCCGGCGCGCACCCGCTCCAGAGCGAGCTTGGTGGAGGGCCCCAGCAGGTCCAGGGACCCACGGGCGCGCATATCGTCCTCCCAGCGCAGGAGGGCATCGGCGAGCTGGTGGGGGTCGATGCGGCCGCCACCGTCGATGAGGAGACCGGCCAGGATGAGAGCCTGCTCGGTGTCATCCGTGACGCTGCCCGCAGGCACTGAGGGGGCGATGGGCTGCTCGGCGACGGCGTCGCGCAGCCCGGTGATCCTGCCGTAGTACCGGCGGATCTGTGCCGGGCTCATCGACTGGGTGGGCATCCCCAACGCGTCGCCGAGGGCCAGCCCGGTCAGCGCTCCGAGGGCGCGTTCGCGTGCCGGGGGCTCAGCCGCCGTGGGCGCAGGCATGGGTGAAGGAGCGCGAGGGCGGGGATCGGGGTGTCTCACGGAGGTCCTTCTGGCGATCACGATGCCGGCTGCCTCACCGGCCGAGGTGTGGCTCAGGCGCTCGCACCGGTGAGGGCCACGGCGCTGGTAGGGTCACTGCCGCCTACCCTAGAGGACTGCGAGAGGATCGGAGGAAGCCGTGAGCGGCGAGAACGGCGAGCACGCGCAGGACAGCGGTCCCCGCGCCACCAGCTGGGGGGAGGTGGTGCGTCTGCGCACCCTGCCGGCCGCCGTCGCCCCCGTCATCCTGGGCGCCGGGGCGGCCGCCGCGATGGGGGAGCTCTCAGTGGTGCGGAGCCTGCTGGCCGCGGGCGTGGCCCTGGCGCTGCAGATCGGCTGCAACCTGGCCAATGACTACTCCGACGGCGTGCGCGGCACCGACGACGATCGCACCGGGCCTCCGCGCCTGACCGCCTCCGGGCAGGTCGCCCCCCGTACCGTCAAGCTCGCCGCCTTCGGCTGCTTCGGGCTCGGAGCCCTCCTGGGGCTGGCCCTCGTGGTCCTCAGCGGCCAGTGGTGGCTGGTGGTCGTCGGAGCCGCAGCGATCGCGGCCGCATGGTTCTACACCGGAGGCTCCCACCCCTACGGCTACGCCGGCCTGGGGGAGGTCTTCGTCTTCATCTTCTTCGGCCTGGTGGCCACGGTGGGCACCACCTACGTCCAAACCGGCTCGCTGCCGGGGTGGCTGTGGCCCTCGGCCTGCGGGATCGGCCTGCTCGCCTGCTCCCTGCTCATGGTCAACAACTTGCGCGACATCGACACCGACCCCGCCCACGGCAAGATGACCCTGGCGGTCCGCCTGGGGGAGGAGGGCGCCCGGCGCGCCTTCTCTCTCATGCTTCACGTGCCCCTGCTGCTGGGGGCCTTCGCCCTGGTGTGGGCGCGCGAGACCGGATCAGCCAGCCCCGTCGACGGCGGGGGACACATCAGCCCGCTGCTGACCCTGGTCATCGCGTTGGCGGCGCCGCTCCTGCTCCTGCCGCTGGTGCGGCGGGCCACCGCGCCAGTGCGCTCCGGCGCCCGGGGGCGTGATCTCATCGCCTCCCTGCGTGATGCGGGCCTGCTGGAGCTGGCCTACGGTGTCGTCTTCGCTGCAGCCACCATCATCATCACCCTGTGAGCCCGGGGTGGGGCGGACGTGGACCACACGAGTCGAGACCTCGAGCGGTCAACGAAGTACATCGAGTGGGTACCCGTTCCGGCGCCCTGGATCGAGCGGCGCTTCCTCGTCTTCACCGCGCTGCGCAACCCGGGATACATCCTCCTTCATCTCGTCATGTTCCCGCTCCTGGCTGCCACCGCAGGAATCGCCGCTGGAGTCCTTCTGGTACTGACAGGGGCCTCCAGTGAGACCATGACGGGTGCCTATGTCCTCGGTGGCCTGGTCGTGGCCTCTCTCATGGCATACCGACTGCTGAGCTTCACCGTGTTCAACGCCTCGGGCGTGCACATCTTCCGGTTCATCGGATGCTGGTGGTGGCAGACCGACATCCCCTGGGTGGCCTTTCGCGAGACGGCGCGTGTGGACCTCCAGGAGGCGCCCTATGACATCCACGGCTTCACACCTCCCGATACCCACAATCTGGCGCTGCATCTGACGACCATGGAGGAGTGGGCCAAGCAGTCGGAGCCGGCGTTCGCCCCGCGGCCTGTACCGCACAAGGGCGGGGTGCCCTGGCCGTGCCTTCCCGCATTGAGCGAGCGCCTCGCGTTCGTAGGGTAGGCCTCCGGTTCGTACCCTTAACCCCCGAACGCGTGACCTAAGGTACGAACGCGACGGCGGCTTGCCGGGGGACCGTGCGGTACGCACCACGC
>NZ_KV810987.1:0-25360 GCF_001812965.1 Actinomyces sp. HMSC075C01 | reverse complement strand
GCGGTACGCACCACGCCTGACCAGTTCAGCCCCGCCCTCGTGGAGTACTGGCGGACGCCGACCGCCGCACCTATGACAGAGCCACCAAGCCCTGGGGGCTCAGCGGGCCGGTTCGGCGTCGAGCGGAACCCACGGGTCGGGCTGGTGGGTGATGCGGTTGCGCACATCCCGGCGCACGAGCTCAATCGACCACAACCAGATGACGTGCCCCAGCGCCTCGGAGAAGTGCTCCGCCCAGGTCTGCCCACCGTCGACCCACGGGAAGGGCGAGGGGACCGTGCCCGTCAGCGGCATGAGCACCAGGTGCGCCCCCACCCACACGAGCAGACCGAAGGCGGCCCCCTGCCACAGCGTGATCGACTTGTAGTACTCCGCCATGACGCAGTAGAAGACGGCGAAGACGATCGCGAAGCTGAAGTGGATGATGAAGGAGTAGATCGGCAGCCCCTCGTTGCCGTTGAAGGTGACGCCGGTGTGGGACTGCTCCGGGCTCATCCCCAGCTGCTCCAGGAGCTGCTGGGGCGGGTTGGTGGCGTTGCGCTCCGGGGTGCGGGGCGGGAAGGGGACCTCCCAGCCGAACTTGACGATGGCGGAGAAGAAGCCTCCGATGATGCCGACGACGATCGCGGTTCCGACCCGACGCCGCGTCGGGTCGGTCCTCCTCAGCAGGGTGGACAGCATGGGTGTCTCCAGAGGTTGAGAACATGCGCGGGAACCGGGTCGGTGGACGGCTTGCAGATCGAACGGTGTCTTAGTCGTCCGTTGTCCACCGACCCGGCCTCCCGGAAGCCTGGCATGGGAGGAGGCCGGGCCGCAACGTTGCCATCATCCCCTCCGGCCGCCTCCGCTGCGCCGAGGCACGGCCGAGGCTCGGCCGAGGCGCCGAACCGTGGAGAAAAGCCGGCGAGGGCCTCGCCGCAGCCGGTGCTGCCGCGAGGCCCTCGCCAGACGGGTCGTGCAGGTCTGCCGGCTCAGTTGCCGCCGCCCTGCTGGCCACCCTGCTGGGTGCCGGCGCTGCTGTCTGCACCGCCCTGCTGCTGGCCACCCTGCTGTCCGGGCTGCTGGCCTCCCTGGTGCTGGCCGCCGGGCTGGTTGTCGCCCTGAATGGAGCCACCCTGCTGCTGGCCGCCCTGCTGGCCACCGGGCTGGTTGTCGCCGCCAGGCTGCTGGCCGCCCTGCTGGGTGCCGGCGCTGCTGTCCGCACCGCCCTGCTGCTGGCCGCCCTGCTGGTTGTCGCCGCCGGGCTGCTGGCCCTGAGAGACGGTGGGGTGAGCGCTTCCGCCGTTGGTGCCACCGGTCGTCTTGCTGCCAGCGCTGGGCGTGGCGGCCCCACCGTCGCTGGTCTTGCCCGCGGTCTGGTTGGTGGCGGGAGTGGTCGAGTCGCTCGAACCGGAGCCCGAGCAGGCCGCCAGACCGAGTCCGGCGGTGACGATGAGGAGCGAGGTGGCGAGGGTCTTGGCACGTGTAGCGGTGAATCGCATGAGATCTCCTATGCGCTTGCTGGTGCAGTATCAGTGCGGGATGGCCCGCTCTTGCGGGTCCGGAGACGCCGTCGTCCATGGAGCTCGAGGAAGAGCTCGACGACGCCCGTCACGAGTGATGATCGTCATAGACGGCTATGCGGTTGTTCGACAATCCCCGTTGCCGGTGGCTCCGAACCTCTTTCGAGACTAGCAACAAGAAACTGACCGAAAGGGTGAAGTATCGTGACAACCGTCTCGAGTCTGGTGGTCATCGGGCTGCTGGGAGGGCTCATCACGGGTATCTCCCCGTGTGTTCTTCCCGTGCTCCCCGTCATCCTCCTCTCCGCAGGAGCACAGGGCGCACGCGGTGATGGCGGCGATGAGAAGGGGGGTGACGGCGGCTTCGCCTCCCGCTTCCACCCCTACCTCGTGGTAACCGGCCTTGTGATCAGTTTCACGGTCTTCACGCTCCTCGGATCGACCCTGCTCAGCCTGCTCCACCTGCCGCAGGACCTCATCCGCTGGATTGGCATCGTCATGCTCGCCCTGATCGGCCTGGGCATGATGGTCCCGAAGGTCATGGAGATCCTGGAACGTCCCTTCGCGCGCTTCCAGCGCTTCGGCGGCTCGAAGAACCCCTCCAACGGCTTCCTTCTGGGCCTGGTTCTGGGGGCCGCGTACGTGCCCTGCGCGGGCCCGGTTCTGGCGGCCGTCGCCGTCGCGGGCGCCACCGGGAGGATCGGTGCCGATACCGTCGCCCTGGCCGTGTCCTTCGCCGTCGGCACGGCGATCCCGTTGCTGGCCTTCGCCCTGGCCGGACGCGGTATCACGGAGAGGATTCAGGCCTTCCGCACCCGCCAGCGAGCCATCCGCGTCACCGCCGGCGTCGTCATGCTCGGGCTGGCCGTGGCCCTGGTCCTGGACGTCCCGGCCGCGCTCCAGCGCCGCCTGCCCGACTACACGGCCTCCCTTCAGGCCCGCACCGACGACCTTCTCCACGGTGACTCCTCCTCCGGCCCCTGCCGCCCCGGAGCCGCCACTCTCGGTGACTGCGGCCCCCTTCCCGCCATCGACGGCGCAGTGGCCTGGATCAACACGCCCGGCGACCAGCCCCTGACCCAGCAGAGCCGCGCCGGCAAGGTCACCCTGGTCGACTTCTTCGCATACTCGTGCATCAACTGCCAGCGCTCGGTCCCCGGCATCGAGAAGCTCTACGAGACCTATGCGGCCTCCGGCCTGCAGGTGATCGGCGTCCACTCCCCGGAGTACGCCTTCGAGAAGGAGGTGGACAACGTGCGCGGCGGCGTCAAGCGCCTCGGCATCACCTACCCCGTGGCCGTCGACTCCAACCTGACCACCTGGACCAACTTCGACAACCACTACTGGCCCGCCCACTACCTGGCCGACGCCCAGGGCAACGTCCGCCAGACCCATGTCGGAGAAGGCGGGGAGGCGGCCACGGAGAAGCTCGTCCGCGAGCTGCTCATGCAGGCCAACCCGAAGGTGACCCTCCCCGCCCCCGTCTTCTCCGAGGCGAAGGACGACGCCGGCACGAACAGCCCCCGCACCCCCGAGACCTACCTGGGCTCGGACCGGGCCTCCGGCTTCGCCCAGGGAACCCTCCAGAAGGGACAGCACACCTTCTCCTTCCCCTCCAGCCTCCAGGCCGACACCTTCGCCCTGGACGGCACGTGGACAGTGGAGCCGCAGTCCATCACCCCGACCGAGGGCAAGGGCCGCCTGCGCCTGTCCTACCGCGGCAAGCAGGTCAACCTCGTCGTCTCCGGCGAGGGGGACCTGACCTGGACGGTCAACGGGAAGACCCGCACCACCCACGTCTCCGGCGTGCCCAACGGGATGGAGCTGGTCCACACCGAGGAAGTGGGCTCCGGTGAGCTCGAGCTGGAGGCCTCGCCCGGACTGCAGCTCTACTCCTTCACCTTCGGGTGACCCGGCGGTGAGAGCGGAAGTGACGCAGGAGACGGTGCGATGAGCCTGGCCACGCTGGAGGCGCGGAACGGGACGCGCACCGCCTCCGCCCGTGCACTCGCCTACCATTCCCCTGTGACAAGCAGCAGTTCCGCAGGCTCTGAGGGGGAGTGGATCGCGCAGGTGGCCGACGGCGACGCCGACGCCTTCGCCCGCCTCTACGACGCCTGGTCCTCCCGGCTGTTCGCCCTGATCCTCCAGATCGTCGTCGACCGCGCCCAGAGCGAGGAGGTCCTCCAGGAGGTCTTCCTCGAGGTGTGGCGCACGGCCGGCTCCTACTCCCCGGCGCGGGGCAGCGTCCGGGCCTGGCTGGTGACCATGGCCAGGCGCCGGGCCATCGACCGGGTCCGCTCCTCCCAGTCCTCCCGGGAGCGGGAGAGCCGCTGGCATGACTACATGCCCGACGTCGACCTGACGGTCCAGCAGGTCGAGGACAGACTCGTGGGCGAGCAGGTGCACCGGGCGCTCGAGGCGGTGGGGGAGCCCTACCGCTCCACCATCGAGCTCGCCTACTTCACGGGCCTGACCCACCGTGAGATCGCCCGCCGCACGAACACACCGCTGGGAACGGTCAAAACCCGCATCAGGGACGGAATGGCACGGTTACGACGAGAGCTGGGGGTGCAGTCATGAGCGACCGCGATAAGACTCACGAGGACGCCATCAACGGCGAGGCCGATGCGCAGGGCGTCGAGGGGCTCGACGGCGCGCAGGAGCGTGACGTGGTCGAGCTCTTCGACGACGAGCTCGACTCGGAGGCGGCCGCCCTGCTGGGTGCCTCGCTGCGGCCCGTGGACCCGCCGGCCGCGATCCGCTCCTCCCTTCTGGAGACCATTGCGCGCGAGCCTCAGACGGAACGCGTCGACCAGGCCGAGGACACCGCGGAGGAGGACGCCGGCGACCGCGACGCTGTCGGCGGCAGCAACAGTGACAGCGACGGTGACGGCGACTCGGCGGGCTCCTCGGTCGTCAGCCTCGATGCGCGCCGTCGCCGCTCCGCCTGGCGCACCGGCCTGCTGCGGGCGGCCGCGGCCGTGGTCCTGCTCGGCGTCGGCATCGGCGTGGGACGCTGGAGCGCGCGGGGCGCGGTCGATGAGGCCATGGACTCCATGGCGAGCACCATGGCGTCGACCCAGCACTACGCCCACCTCAACCAGGCCCAGGACGTCCAACGGGTAACCGACACGATGCCCGACGGGCACATCGCGACCCTCACCTGGTCCCGGGACATGAGCATGACCGCGCTGACCCTGCCGGCCGCCATGAAGGAGTCCGCTGGTGGGCGCAGCCTCCAGGTCTGGCTCAAGGAGGGGGAGACGACCACCTCACTGGGCGTCTACGACCCCCGGGACGGGGCCGGCTTCTCCTTCCTGGACATCATGCCCAAGCCCGGCCAGCAGATCGTCATCACCATGGAGCCGGCCGGCGGATCGGCCCAGCCGACGACGCCGCCCCTGGTCACCCTGCGAGTGAGTGAGGACGCCGGCCATGCCGGCACCGCGACCGGCTCACCGAGCCCCGCACCCTCGGCCGACCCCACCGGGGACTCCGCCTAACGGCGGACCGAGGGGGCGCGGCGAGGCGGCACAAGCACCCGAATCGTGATGTAGATAACAGTAAAGTCACCCTGGGAGGGACGGTCTCGACGCTGACGGACGTCAGTGCCTCTGAGGCGTTTTCCCGTCATTCCGCGGTTTCCTGAGGCTGGGCGGACGTGACGGGTGACGAGGGCGGTCAACGTTGCGATGAGCGGAAAACAATGAGCACTTCTTTTCCCGACTCCGGCGGGAATCGGAGGGGAACTTCGAGGGTGCGAGTTCCTTTCGGAATATTCTCTTCATTCCGGTCCTCGCCACGATTCTGAATGCTCTTGGGATATCGCCCCGGAGTCCTCATATGCGGTCGCGCTGACGGCTCATGGTCAGAAATGGTCAGAAGTAGTACGGGAAGGATGACCAGTCGGGGGTGCGGCGCTGAAGGAATGCGTCGCGCCCCTCCACGGCCTCGTCAGTCATGTAGGCCAGGCGTGTGGCCTCGCCGGCGAAGACCTGCTGGCCGGCCAGGCCGTCGTCGGCCAGGTTGAAGGCGAGCTTGAGCATGCGGATGGCCTGCGGGGACTTGCCCGCCACCGTGGCCGCGTACTCCAGGGCCCGTTCCTCGAGCTCGGCGTGGGGGACCGCCTCATTGACGACGCCCCAGCGCTCGGCGGTGACGGCGTCGTAGGTGCGGGCCAGGAAGAAGATCTCGCGGGCCCGCTTGTCCCCGACCTGCCGGGCCAGGAGCGCGGAGCCGTAGCCGGCGTCGAAGCTGCCGACATCGGCGTCGGTCTGCTTGAAGCGCGCGTGCTCGATCGAGGCCAGCGACAGGTCGCACACGACGTTGAGACTGTGACCGCCACCGGCGGCCCAGCCCGGGACGGCGGCGATGACCGCCTTGGGCATGGTGCGGATGAGGCGCTGAACCTCCAGGATGTGGAGCCGGCCGGCCCGTGCGGTGTCGAGGCGGGCCTGGGCGGCGGCGACGTCGGCCTCGTGGCTGTAGGCGCGGTCCTCAGACTCCCCTGCGGCAGTCGAGTCCTCCTGCTCGTAGCGGTAGCCGTCCCGGCCGCGGATGCGCTGGTCGCCGCCGGAGGAGAAGGCCCAGCCGCCGTCGCGCGGGGAGGGGCCGTTGCCGGTGAGGATGACGGCGCCGACGTCGCCGCTCATGCGCGCGTGGTCCAGGACCCGGTAGAGCTCGTCGACGGTGCGGGGGCGGAAGGCGTTACGCACCTCGGGCCGGTTGAAAGCCACCCGGGCTACCGGCAGGTCCCGGAGCCAGGCGCCGTCCTCGCCCCGGACGCAGCCCCTGTGGTAGGTGATGTCCGTGAGAGCCTGCGCCCGCTGCTGGGAGGGGTCCGCGCCGGCCTCGGCGTGGGGGAAACCGGACACCTCCCGCCAGCGGGCGGGGGAGAAGATCTCTGAGACTCGGCGCGGCAACGGGTGGGCGGAGGTGGCGTTCATGGCCTCAGCGTAGGGCCACCGGGGCTCGACCCCACCCCTGGGTGCCGGTGCGGTCGCCGTGGCCCCTAGTTCCCCAGGGCCGCGGCGATGAGCTCGGTGCGCGAGGTGTGGCCGAGGCGGTGGAGGACCTCGGAGACGTAGATGCGCACGGTGTTCTCAGAGATGCCGAGCTTGCGGGCGATGCGCCGGTTGGTCAGCCCCTCCAGGAGGCAGGTGTAGATGTCTCTCAGGCGGGGCGGCAGCTCATTGACCAGCTCCTGGATACGGGCCTCCGCGGTGGCGCGCTTCTGCTCGGACTGGTAGGCGCTGACAAGCATCTTCGTGGGGCGTGAGGACATGACGGGCTCGCCACGGCTGGCGCGCAGCAGCGCCGCAGCGACGTTCTCGGTGCTCTCGTCCTTGGTGATGAAGCCATTGACGCCCTCCGCCAGGGCCTCGGCGAGCATCTCGTCACGGCTGAAGACGGTGAACATGACAATGGGCATCCTGGGGAAGCGCTCATAGATCGCTCTCGCGGTCTGGGCGCCATCCATCTCCGGCATGTCGCTGTCCAGCAGGACGACGTCGATCGGCTGCTGCCCGGTCATGAGCAGACTGATGGCCTGCCGTCCGCCGGAGGCGGCGGCGACGACGGTAATGGCCCGCTGCGAATCGAGCTGTTCGGCGAAGGTGGTGCGAATGAGCGGGTCGTCATCAACGATGAGGACTCGCAGGGAACGCAGGGTGTGACTAGGCATAAGCGGCTCCGTCCGGTGGCGACATGAGGGATCTCGCATTAGTGGTTGGTGTGGCGATCTCGTTCCAGGGAAGACTGGCGAGAACGGTCCAGGAGGCTCCGATCCGGTTCGAGCTCAAGGAACCCCCGGCATTCTCGAACCGGTCTTGGAGGGCCCATAAACCGTACCCCCCGTGCATCTCCTCGGGCACCTTCTGATCATGCCAGGGCGAGCTGAAGCTGATGAAAAGGGTGTCCTGCTCCTGCTCCACGAAGAGGGAGACAAGGTCGCGGGGGAAGTTGTACTTGAGGGCGTTGAGGGTGTTCTCGCGGATGAAGGCGACCAGGAGCCGGCCGAGCTCGGAGCGGTGCAGCGCCGGAATCCTCTCGATGCCGTCGAGGTCGGCGTCCAGAACGATCTCGCGCTGCGCCAGCGTGGAGACGCTGGAGTCGACGATCTCCTGAAGGGTGGGCTCCTCCTTGGGTGGCCCCTGGGAGACGGCGAGGTTGTGGATGAGCAGGCGCAGGTGGGCGAGGGCCTGCTGGGTCCGGTCCTGCAGGTCGAGGACGCGGTCGCGGTCATCGCCGAGGGGGAGCCTGATGGAGCGGGAGATGATGAGCACGCGGGTGAGGTCGGCTGCCAGGTCGTCATGGAGGCTGTCGGCGATATCGCGGCGCAGCTGCTGAATGAGCTCGGCAGCAATCTCCTTGGAACGCTCCGCCTCCCGCTGCATCTCCTCCAAACGGTCTTTGGTATTGCGGATCAGCACTCCGAGGGAGGCGAACAGGGTTCCCCAGAATACTGTCCAGACTGCCACGGGAAGGAAAGGGATCCCTGCAATGAGTTGCGCCAGAAAGAATATGGAGAGCTGGACAAGAGCGAGTTTGGGCTTCCTGGCTGCTATGAGATCGGCAACTATTGCGTATACGAGAATCCATGCCCATGATAGCTGTGATGCTGATGCATAAAAGACGATGAGGAGTGTGGCGGAAAAAGGGAATATCCCGAGTCGTCGATCTTTTGCGTAGACATACGGAAGGAATGAGAGTATCTGAAAGATTTCCCCAATAATGATAGAGCTTATATTGGCTCTTAAAGTGAGGTAAGTGTAAGTGTCTAGGAGAATGAGGGAGACTATAACTGAAATGAGGATAGCTCTCCTCAATCGTGGCAAAAACCTCTGGTGTCGCATCCAGAGTCGTGATAGGAAGCTATCGTTCTGCATGGTCCTTGAGGTGAGTGCTGAGGGTATATCTCGAATGCTTGGCGGTGGAAAAATGCTGTCACCCCTAAGGGGCGAGCTTAGGGGTGACAGCGCGTGAAGTTATCAGGAGTACCAGCGGTTCATCTTCCAGTCACACCAAGCACTGGGGGGAAAGATGCACCAGTCGGGACGGGGCCTCAGGAAGGCGCTTGCTGAGTCGTCGTGTCGCGCGGGGGTGGTGGCTGGCGCGGCGCTGGCCGGCGCGGCGAAGCCCGCCAGGAGCAGGGCGACAAGGGAGATGCGGACAACAGATTTCATGGAGTGAACTCCTGTCTCAAGGGGGTGTTATGAACAATTTATCTTACCATTCCAGTGGTTCGCGCCAACTGCGTTCTTCGCCGTCCCGGTTGATTCTTCGCTCAACAGAACCAGCCGATGGCGGGCGACGGCGGGGGCGGACCATTCCTGCCGGCGGCCGGGCGGAGACACCCCTGACCTCCGACTACGCTGTGCCCATGACACAGACCGGTGCGACCGCCAGCCGTCCCTTCGTTTCCGTGGCCGAGGGCGGGGGGCGAATCGACTCCGAGACCGGTGCCCTGCGTGAGGTGATCGTCCACCGTCCCGGCGGGGAGATCGCCCGCCTGACCCCCATCAACGCCGACTCCCTGCTCTTCGACGACGCCCTCAACGTCCCCCGGGCCCAGGCCGAGCACGACGCCTTCACCGCGATCCTGCGCTCCGAGGGCGTCATCGTCCACGACTTCCGCGAGCTGTTCACCGAGGTCCTGGCCGTCCCCGAGGCCCGCCGGCTGGTCCTGGACGAGGCCGTCGGCCCCGACGTCGTCGGCGTCTCCGCCTCCGAGCTGCTCATCGACTACTTCCAGTCCCTGCCCGACGCTGACCTCGCCGAGGTGCTCCTGGGCGGCATCACCCGCACCGAGCTGCGCGAGCGCCTCAGCTCCTCCGAGGGGCGCGACCTGTTCTCCTCCACCTACCTGTCCACCCTGGAGGGGCCGTTCGTCGTCACCCCCCTGCCCAACCTGCTCTTCACCCGCGACGCGTCGGCCTGGCTCTACGGCGGGGTCTCGGTCAACTCCATGGCCCTGGAGCCGCGCCGTCGTGAGGCCATCGGCTACGAGGCCGTCTACCGCCACCACCCGGCCTTCGGCCCGCGCCTGGCCGAGCTCGCCGGCTCCGACGGCCCGGAGGCCCGCCTGTGGCGCGAGGAAGGGCGGGTCTCGGCCGCCTCGACCATCGAGGGCGGCGACTTCCAGATCCTGGGCAACCGGACCCTCGTCATGGGCCTGACCCACCGCTCCACCGCCGCGGGCGTGGAGCGCCTGGCCTCCCAGCTCTTCGCCTCCGGCGTGGCCGACCGGGTCATCGGCGTCCACATGCCCGACGCCGCCTTCTACACCCAGCTCGAGGCCGTCATGCACCTGGACACCCTCATGACGATGGTCAGCCCCGACACCTACCTGCGCTTCCCCGGCTTCACCGAGGTCACCACCGTGGAGATCGAGCCCGCAGCTACCGGGCGGTCCCTCCAGGTGACGGTCCACGACGGCTCTCAGATGGATGCGGTCCTCGCCCGCGCCGCCGGCATCGACTCCTTCCGCGTCATCAGCCCCGGCGCCTCCGACGAGGCCGAGGCCCTGCGCGAGCTCGCCCGGGACTCCTGCAACGTCGTGGCCCTGGCCCCCGGGCGTGTCATCGGCTACGCCCACAACCAGCGCGCCAACGACGCCCTGCGCAAGGCCGGCATCGAGGTCGTTGAGACCCCCGGCGTCGAGCTCGTGCGCGGCCGCGGCGGCTCGCACTGCATGACCTGCCCCGTCACCCGCGACGCGGTGTGAACCCGGCCGGTCGGGGCGCTCAGAGCAGCCGGCAGGCCCCCGGCCCCGGCCTGGTGACGATCACTGCGGCCTGCTCGGCGCCCGGCTCGCGGTCCCGGTAGGCCCCGAGCCACTGCGCGGCGAAGGCCTCGGCGTCGTCGGCCCGCACCAGGGCGTACACCGACCCGCCCCACCCGGCGCCGAAGGAGGAGGCGCCGATGGCGCCCGCCTGGCGGGCCAGCGACACCATGAGCCGAGTCTGCGGCACCTGGTTGCACAGGCCGCGGTCGGCCAGCTCCTGGGAGCGGTGGAGGATCTCACCCACGCCCGGGTCGGCCGCGACGATCATCCGGGCGCCGGCGGGAACCAGGACGAGGGACTCGATGAGGAACTGCTCGATCCGCTGTCTCTCGTAGCCGGGCTCGCACAGCCCCAGCAGGTCCTTCAGGGCCGGGTCGCCGGCCGCCTGCTCGCCGGTGGCGTCCCCGACCAGGTGCCTGACCGCACCGGCCAGGGAGGCGTCAGTGCGTCCGGTGGACTCATTCCACCTGGCCAGCACCGCCTGGACGGTGCTCGGCCCGCGGTTGTAGTCCTCCAGGGCCGCACCGGTCTTGTGGGCCAGCACTCCGCTCACGCCGACGACGAGCGCCCACTGGGCGGGGAAGGAGATGGTCTGATCGATGCGCATCGGGTCGAATCCGGCCAGGAGCAGCCGGTCCTGGGCGCCGCACAGCATGCCGGTGTGGTCCTCGCTCCCGCCGCGAGTGCCCACCCCGCTGGTCCCCGGCAGGTCCCGCCACGCCCGTCCGCCCTCCACGGCGGCGAGGTAGCCGGCCAGGGACAGCCGGTCGGGCATCGAATCGATCCACCGGGGATCCTCGTCCCAGCCGTTGAGGGAGGCCAGGGCCAGGGCCGTGGCGCACACCAGCGCGGAGGACGAGCTCATCCCGGAGGCCGGCGGCAGGTCCGAGGAGACGGACAGGTGGGCCGCGGCTCCCGCCCCGAAGTTGAGGGTGAGGCGGTCCAGCACCGTCTGAAGGTAGCGGCCCCAGTGGCCCGGCTCCAGGCCCGGGTCCACCCCGGCGCGCAGGGTGACCGGATCACCGCCGTCCGTGGTGGCGGTCAGGGACCCCGGCGGCCCCGCCACGCGACGCGCCCGCGCCGTGATCGCCCGGTCGACGGCGCCGACCAGGACCGAGCCGCCGGCGTAGTCGGTGTGCTTGCCCAGCACCTCGACGCGCCCGGGCACCCGCCAGGCGGTCTCCTCGGGCGCCTCACTCAACGCCCCGTGCGTCTCCCGGCTCACAGCGACACCTCCGTTTCGGACAGGCGGGCCTCGACCTCGGCGATGTCCTCACGCCGCGACAGGTCCAGGACCCCGCCGGTCGCCGCCAGGACCGAGACCGGGCCGGGCAGGGCGCGCACGGCGTCGACGATCTCCAGCTCGCCGCGCGGTGAGGGGGTGATACGGCGGCAGGCGGCGAAGATCTCCGGGGTGAACCGGAAGGCGTTCATCGACACCGGGGCGTGGGGCCCGGCGGCCCGAACCACCTCCGCGGAGGGCTTCTCCACGATCTCCTCCAGCGCCCCGTCGCGGGCGCGCACGAGGGCGAAGGCGGCGATCCGCTCGGCGGGGATGTTGGACTCGGCCACCAGGGCGGCACGGTCGAAACCGGCCAGGGCGTTGCCCCGGTGGCGGGCCAGGTCGCGCAGCACCTGACGGGGGTAGTAGTTGTCCCCGTTGACCATGAGGAAGGGCTCCCCGCCCACGGCCGCCTCGGCGGACAGGACGGCGTCGGCCGTCCCCAAAGGGTTGACCTGGACGGCCAGGTCGATGGTGAGCCGGGTGAGGTCCAGGGAGTCGATGTGGCGGCGGAAGTCCTCGTGCTCGGGCCCCACGACCAGGACGGCCCGCTCGATCCCGGCGTCGACCAGGGTCGAGAGGCTGTAGTCGATGAGCCGGTGCTCGCCGATGGGCATGAGGGCCTTGTAGCCGCTGGCCGCGGCCGTGGCCTGCTGGGAGGTCAGGCCGGAGCCGGCCGTGCTGCTCGCCCGCATGCGTGTGCCCAGGCCCCGGGCCAGGACGACGGCGACACGGGTGCGCTCCGCCGCGCCGCTCACCGTCTCAGTGATCGCGTCTGTCATGGGTTCCTTCCTCCTGCCCGTCTCAGGCGTCCAGGCCGTAGTGGCTCGCGACGGCGGCCGCGGTGGCCCGGGCCTCGTCACCGGTGGGCATCTCGGCGAAGACCCGCAGGAGCGGCTCGGTGCCCGAGAAGCGGATCGTCACCCAGCCGCCGCAGGTGAAGTAGACCTTGCAGCCGTCCTGCCAGGAGACGCGCTCGACGTCGTGGGTGAAGGCGGGCAGGTCGTGGGCGCTGAAGATGCGCTCCTGAAGCTCGGCGCGCCGCTCGGAGGTGAAGCCGTAGGCGTTCTCCACCATGACGAGCTCACCGTACCGGGCCACGATGTCGGCGTAGAGCTCGGAGAGCCGCTTGCCCGAGGCCGCCACCGCCTCGACCAGCAGGGAGCCGGCGTAGACCCCGTCCTTGCCGGGGATGTGGCCGCGCACGGTCAGGCCCCCGGAGGACTCGCCCCCGATGACGGCCCCGGTCTCAGCCATCTTGGCGCTGATCCACTTGAAGCCGACGGGCACCTCGTAGCAGACCTGCCCGTGGGCCGCCGCGACCCGGTCCAGCAGGTGGGTGGTGGACATGTTGCGCACGGCCGGCCCCGACCAGCCCTTGCGGGTCAGCAGGTAGTCGTAGAGCAGGACCAGGACCTGGTTGGGGGTGAGGTAGGCGCCGGTGTCGTCAATGATGCCCAGGCGGTCCGCGTCCCCGTCGGTGGCGATGCCCAGATCCGCGCCGGACTCGACGACGGCGTTGCGCAGGGTGGTGACCGTCCCCTCGGTGGGTGAGGGCATGCGGCCCCCGAACAGGGGGTCGTGGCGGTCGTGGATGACGTCGACCTGGCAGCGGGCGGTCAGCAGGATCGTCTGCAGGCTCGTCTCGGAGACCCCGAACATCGGGTCCAGCACGATGTGCATGTGGGCGTGGCGGATGGTCTCGGTGTCGAGCTTGTCGATGATGGCGTCCAGGTACCAGTTGATGGAGCGCTGGACGGTGACGAGCTCGCTGGATCGGGCCTCATGGGGCTCGACGCTGCGCACGTCCGCATCCGTCAGGCCCTGCAGGGAGGCGGTGAGCTCGTCGGTGACCTTCAGGTCGGCGTCGCGGCCTCCGGGCAGGAAGATCTTGATGCCGTTGTACAGGGCCGGGTTGTGGGAGGCGGTCACGGCCATCCCGTACGCGGCCCCCAGGCGGCGCACCGTCCACATGGTGGTGGGGGTCGGGGAGGGGCGGTCGATGAGGGTGACCCGGATGCCGTTGCCGACGAGCACCTCGATGGCCCACCAGGCGGCGGTGTCGGACAGGAAGCGCCGGTCGTAGCCGATGACGACGCCCTGTTCGGCCGTGCCCTCCTGCAGGATGCGGTGGGCCAGCCCCTGGGTCAGGAGCCTGACATTGGCGCGGGTGAACTCATCGCCGATCACGGCTCTCCAGCCGCCGGTGCCGAAGTGGATCATGGGGGTTCCTCTGCGGAGGCGCCGTTGCCCGGGACGGGGCGGCGAGGTGGATAGGGGTGGTGAGGGAGGGCGCTGGGGCAGGGGCCTCAGCCCTTGACGGCGCCGGCCGCCAGGCTGGACTGCCAGAAGCGCTGCAGGCCCAGGAACAGCACGATCAGGGGGATGACGCCCAGGAGAGCGCCCTGGAGGAGCGCCCCGTACTGGGGGTTGAAGTAGGTCGACATGCCGTAGAGCCCCAGGGTGACGGGCTTGAGCTCGGCGGAGTTGATGGTCATTAGCGGCAGGAAGAAGTTGTTCCAGGTGGCCACGAAGATGAACAGGAAGATGGTCACCATCGCCGGTGCGAGCAGCCGCAGCACGATGGTGAAGAAGATGCGGACCTCGCTGGCCCCGTCGATGCGGGCGGAGTCGATGATCTCGTTGGGCACCGAGGAGTCGGCGTAGACGCGTCCCAGGAAGACCCCGAAGGGGCTGACCGAGCAAGGCAGGATGATCGACCAGACGGTGTTGGTCAGGTGCACGGCGTCGAGGACCAGGTACAGCGGGATGGTCAGCAGCGCGATGGGCATGAGCAGCCCGGAGAGGATGACGACCTGGACGGCGCCCCGGCCCGCGAACTCGAACTTCGCCAGGCCGTAGCCGGCGGCCACCGACAGGAGCGTGCCCAGCACCCCGGCGACGGTCGAGTAGAGCAGGGAGTTGAGGATCCAGCGCCAGAAGAGCCCCTGGGTCCAGCTCATGAGCGCGCTGTAGTTGGTGGAGAAGCTGTTGCGTCCGGAGAACCACCACCCGGAGGTGGTCAGCAGGTCGGAGTTGGACTTGGTGGAGGAGACGATGAGCCAGTAGACCGGGCCGAGCATGTAGGCCAGGACGATGACCAGGACCGCGATGGTCACGGCCCGTGCGGGCACCGACGGGCGCAGCGAGCGAGGAGTGTCGGTGGGCTTCACTTGTCGATCCTGTTCTGCACGAGGGTGTAGAGGGCGGCCAGGACACCGGCCACCAGGGCGATGAGGACGGAGATCGCCGAGGCCGGCCCCGAGCCGGACGGCGAGAGCGCACCGGTCATCGAGTTGTAGGCCATCATCATCGGCGTGTAGTCCAGCCCCATCCACTGGTTCTGGCTGTACAGGACAGTGGGCTCGTTGAACAGCTGCACCGTCCCGATGATGGAGAGCAGGACCGCCAGCAGCGAGGCCGAACGGACCATGGGGATCTTGATGCGCCGGACGATCTGCCACCCGGTGGCCCCGTCGATGCGGGCGGCCTCGTAGAGCTCACGGGGCACGGACTGCAGCGCCGCCAGGAAGATGAGCATGTTGTACCCGGTGAAGGTCCACGTCGTGATGTTGGCCATCGACCACAGGATGATGCTGCGACCGAAGAAGTCCACCTTGAGGCCCACCAGTCCCAGCAGCTCGTTGATGGGGGAGAAGCTGGGGTTGTACATGTAGAGCCACATGATCGCGGCCACGATCCCGGGGATCGCGTAGGGCAGGAAGAAGCCCAGTCGGAAGACCGTCACCCGCTTGACCAGGAGGGAGTCGAGCACCAGGGCCAGGGCGAGGGCCGCCAGGATCATGACTGGGACCTGGACCACGCCGAACAGCAGGACCCGCCCCAGCCCCTTCCAGAAGGCGGGCTGTCCCGCGGCCTGGACGTTGTTGTCCAGGCCCACGAAGGTGCTCACCTTCTCCCCGCCGCCGTAGAGGTCCGAGCCGGAGGCGACGTCGCGGAAGAAGGATCGGTAAACCGACACCACGATCGGAATGAGGAAGACGACGGCGAACATGGCCAGGAACGGGGCCACGAACCCGATGCCCGCTCGGGCCTCTCTGCGCTTTCGCAGCGAGGTGGTGCGGATGGCGGATGCGCCCGTGGTCGTTGTCGTCGTGCTCATGATGCTCTCACTTCGATCGTGGTGCCGGTGGCTGCCCGTGTCTGCCGGTGGGCTGTGCTCGACCGCCTACTCGGCGACGGGCAGGTTGGCGTCCTTCAGGGAGCTGACCGAGGTCTTCTGGGCCGCCTGGAAGATCTCATCGACCTTGCCGGTCCCCTTCCCAGCCGCCTCGGCGGCCTTGGTCATGGGGTCGGCCAGGGAGGGCCAGGTCGGCATGAAGCCGAACGTGGAGTTCACGGCCGCGTTGGCCTTGGTGAACTCGGCGTAGACGTCCTGGCCTCCGAAGAAGGTGGAGATGGTCTGCGGCGTCTTCACCGGGGCCTTCGCAGTCAGGACCAGTCCCTGGGTGGCCAGGTCATCGACCTGGGTGTTGAACCAGTCGTTGAAGGCCATGGCCCCCTCGGGGTTGGAGCAGCCCTTGAGGACGGCCACGCCCGAGCCGCCGTCGGGACCGGACATGGCCTTGTCACCGAAGGCGGGCAGCTGGGCGACCGCCCAGGACCCGGCATTGGGGGAGTCCTTCATGGTGTCGGCCAGGAGCGCGCCCTCCCAGGCGGCCCCGATGGTGCCGATGAGCTGCTGGTCGACCAGCGCCTTGCCGAAGGAGTCGTCCCAGCGGTTGGCCACGAGCGCCGACTTGGAGTCCAGGATCCCCTGCCAGAAGGAGGAGACCTTGGCGGTCTCGGGGCTGGAGACGTTGACCTTCCACTTGTCGTTCTCAGCGCTGAACCACTGGGCGCCGGCCGCGGCCGCCTGGCCCGCCAGGGTGTTGGGGGCTTCGTCGGGCTCGAAGGCCAGGGCGTACTTGCCCTGCTCGGCCGCCTTCTTGGCGACCTCGGCCATCTCGGCGCTCGTCGTGGGCACCTTCAGCCCGAGCTGGTCGAAGGCGGCCTTGTTGTAGAAGTAGACCAGCGGGCCGGAGTCCTGCGGCAGGCCGACGACGGTCTTGCCCACGGTCATCAGTGACATCGAGCCCTCGGAGAAGTGCTCCTTGTACTTCTCGGCCTGGGCGGAGACGTCGGTGAGCAGGCCGGAGGTGTAGAGCTTGGGGATCTCGGCGTAGCCGACCTGGGCCAGGCAGGGGCCGGTTCCGGCCTTGACGTCGTTCTCCAGCTTGACGTTCATGTCCGCGGCCTTGCCGTCGAACTTGGTGGCCTCGACCTTCATGTCGGGGTGCGCGGCGTTCCAGCGGGCCACGATGTCGTTGACCTTCGTCATCCCCTCGCCGTCGGGCAGGCGGTGCAGGTAGTGGATGACGCCGCCGGAGGAGGCCGATCCGGATGAGCCGGTCGTGGCCGAGCAGCCGGCGGCGAGCATCGCGAAGGCGAGCAGCGAGGCGGTCAGTGCGTGTTTCTTCATGGGAGTTTCCTTCTTCGTCATTGAAAAGGCCCGGCGTCTGCCGGAAGGAGTGGGGGCGCGGCGGGGTGGTGACAGGGAGCTGTCGGCGCTGTCGGTGTTGTGGGCGCGCGCCCGTGAGTGGAGCGTGGATATGGAACGGGGGTGCTCACTGCGAGGCAGCGGTGAGCCACTGGTGCCCTCCTTCCTCCAGACGGACCGTCCGGGGGCCCTGGGGCGTCGGCACCGTCGTGGTGACGGGCTCCAGGGAGTTGTTGATGACGAGGGTGGTCCGGCGATCGGGGTAGGCAGCCACCTCCACCCTGGGGTCGAGGGCCGCCCAGGCGGAGAACTCCTCCTGGCACTCTGCGGCCCAGAAGATGGCCCGGTGCAGCAGCCGGGAGTTCTGGGCGCTGTAGGGCAGTCCCGTGGCGTAGACCGCCCGGCCCCTCCCCAGCTCGTGGGCCGCGAGGCGGACCTGGCCGTCCGCGGCGTCGAGCACCCGGGTGGCGGGACTGGTGACGACGATGTCGGGGGTGCCCTCGCCGTCGTCGAGGCCGCCGGTCAGGTCCCGGGTGATGAAGTGCTCCTCCACCTCAGGCGCACGACGGCGCGTGCTCAGACCCCAGCCGATCTCCCGGTCCACTCCCAGGACATCGGCGAGCTGGAAGGTGACCCCGTGGGCGGGGTGGGCGCTGGGAGCCCCGACCCCGATGAGGCCGCCGCCGGCGGCCACGAAGGAGCTGACCTGGGCCACCAGCTCGGCATCCGCCCACTGCTCGCCCCCGGAGAAGGCGGTGCCCTCGGCGCCGGCGCAGATGAGGACCTTCACCTCCGGGGCCAGGCCGGCGCGCACGTCGTCGAAGGACAGGAACTCCACGTCCACCGGCAGTCCCGACAGCGCCTCGAGGACCCCCAGGTAGGTGTAGGTCTGGCGGTACCACAGGGCGTGCGCGACCATATGCGTCATCCAGGAGCGCAGGCGGCCCCAGGAGTTGATGACCGCGACCTTGAAGCCGGGGGTCAGCGGACGCAGCCCCGCGGAGCGCTCGTGGATGGCGCGGAACTCCGCGACGATCTGCTCGACGCGGTCGATGAAGTCGGGGTGCTCGACGGCCAGGGACAGGTAACCGCCGTAGCCGATCCGGTCCAGGGGGGGGGAGCGCACGATGGCGCGCCGGGCCTCCAGCCAGCTGCGGTTGGCCTCGGAGACGGGATCGCCCCCCGGGTGGAAGACATCGGGGAAGAAGTACGGCAGGAACCGGCCCTCGGTTTAGCGCACGTGCGGGATGTCGGCGATCATCCGGCAGGTCGCCCCCGATCCGACCGAGCCGACGACGGCGTCCAGGCCGGTGGTGGCGAAGTGCTCGCCGTAGGGCTCGGTGCCGATCCAGTTGTCGCCCAGGAACATCATCGCCTCCTTGCCCTGGGCGTGAACGGCGTCGGTCAGCTCGCGCACCCGGGAGCACACGAAGCGCTGCTGGAAGTCGATCCAGTCGCGGAAGGCGCGGGTGGGAACCCTGAAGGGGGAGTTGTAGTAGCCGGCGTCGACGAAGTCCTCGGCGGTCAAGCAGTAGCCGTACTCCTCCTCGAAGGCCTCCAGGGCCGGGACACTCACCGAGGCGGAGTAGCCGAACCAGTCGACGAAGCGCTCGGTGGCGTCGGCGCCATAGACGAGGGTGAAGTGGTAGAAGAAGGTGGTGAAGCGGACCACGTCCACCTCGGGGTGCTCCGTGAGCCAGGCGCTCAGATGGGCGCGCACGTGAGACCACGTGGCCTCGTGGCGCACGTCGAAGGGCTTCTCCTTGACGCGCGTGGGGTCCTCGTCCCAGCCGTTGGTGAGGTAGTTGTACATCTGGGTGGGGTCCCAGGTCTGGATCGCCAGGAAGCTGACGGTGTAGACGTGCCCGGCGAGGGCCTCGTGCACGGTGACGGTGCGCCCGTCGGCCTCGATGCTCCACGCGGTGGCGGGCAGCTCCTGACCGGTGGTGCGGTCGTGGGCCTGCCACCAGCGCGTCACGTCGCAGCCGGTGTCGGGGCGGACCTGGTCGGCGAACCAGGAGGCCAGCAGGTCGATGCTCACGGGGCCGTCGGCGGTGGCGGCGACCCGGTCGGACATGAGGAAGATCCGGGTGGCCTCCTGCGGGTGGGCGTCGGCCCAGGCGTTGTCGCCGCGGCCCACGAAGTAGGTGGAGTAGACCTTGGTGGCCAGCTCCGAGACGATGCTGGGCAGCTCGGTGCCATCGGAGTTCCGCACGGCGTCGGCGCCCAGGCGGGCGATGAGACGGCGGACCTCCTCATCCATGCCTGTCTGGATCGGCAGGGTGAGGCGTCCCCCCGCCTGAGAGGGGAGCGGCGCCGCGGGCTGGGTCTGGAGAGACATCAGCACTCCTTCGGGCTGAATAGTCTGAACTCCGAACAAACTACAGCATGTGGCGCCCCTTGGCTACTGGCGAGGCGGTCGATAAGCCGGGTGGCGTCTAGCAGGTGGGCCTGATGTCCACCAGGGTGGGGTTGTCGAGCACGGACTCCAGCGCGACCAGAGCCGCCCCGTATGACGAGGCCCACTGGCCCAGGTGGGAGGTCTCCAGCCTCACGGCGGCGCGCTGGTCCAGCAGTCGGTCCTTCAGGATGGAGGCGGTGGGGGAGACGAACACGTCGGCGAAGGCGGCCAGGTACCCCGACAGCACGATCACCTGAGGGTTGAGGACGTCCGCCAGGATCGCCAGGGCGCGTGCCAGTGCCTGCTGGGAGAGCCTCAGCCTCCGGGTGAGCTCGGTATCCCCGGCGTCGAAGCGCTGACGCAGGAGCTCGATGCGCTCATCCAAGGAGGTGGTCTCATCGCGCACCGCGTCGCCCGGCGGGTAGATCGAGGTCAGGGCCTGCAGGCCCGAGCGGGTCTCCCAACAGCCGCGCCGCCCGCAGCGGCACGCCAGGCCCTCGGGCTCCACGGGCATGTGGCCGACCTCGCCGGTCAGGCCCAGCCAGCCGCGCAGGAGGTGGCCGTCGGAGATGATGCCGGCGCCGATCCCCTCACCGCCCGACAGGTAGAGCAGGTTGCGCACCCCGTCCTGCGCGTAGCGCTCATAGGTGGCCACTGCGGCGAGCTTGGCGTCGTTCTCCAGCGTGATGGCGGGGACGCTCCTGCCGGGGCCGATACGGCGGGCGACTGCGTCGCGGACCCGGTCCGCCACGGCGACGTCGTGCCACTCCAGGGCGGAGGAGTAGCGCACGGTGTTGTCGGTGTAGTCGATGATCCCGGGCTGGGCCAGGACGATTCCCGGAACCGTCGTCCCCTGCTGCGTCAGCTGCTCCAGGGCCCGGGACAGCATGGCCGCCACATGCTCGATCATCGTGTCGGGGTGGTGCGCGGCGTCGTCGACGAGCTCGCAGCGGCGCGCGATGACGTCTCCGGTCAGGTCCGCGATGGACAGGAGCAGCGAGGCGCCACTGATCTCCAGGCCGATGCCGGCCGCTGTGCGCGGAGCCGTGCGCAGGCCCGTGCTCGGCCTGCCGACGTTGCCCGACAGGTCCGGTTCCTCCTCGATGAGCAGCCCCCGGGAGCACAGCTCGGCCACGAGGGTCGAGACCGTTGCCTTGGACAGCCCCGTCTCGCGGGCCAGGCGCGTGCGCGACAGTGCGGGACTCGTCTGGAGGTGGCGCAGGATGAGCGACATGTTCGAGATGCGCACGTCGGCATGAGCCTTGGGTCTGTGCGCGCCCGGGCCTCCGAGGGATCCCCAGGGGGCCGGACCGCCCGCCGGGATCCATCCTGCAGCCGGCACGACAGTCTCCTCCTCCATCAGCGCCCCGGGTGGTCCTGCGGACCGCGGGCGTGTCCCTCAGCGTAGTGATTCCACGTGAGGGGGGAGGGGGTTCGGGTGCGCGCCATGTCGTTCCGATGCGGAGCGGAGGGCATCAACGAAGCAAATGTGATTATCAACACATCCTGAGGTGCTAGGGAACTCCGGTTGCGGGTGTGAGCGTTGTTAGTTATGTGCCGCGCTCATGCGCGTGCGGCGCGAGACCGCGGGGGAGCCGCGATGATCGTGGTCATTTCAAGCATTCTCGGTGCTGATGGATGGTCGTGCCTGACCGTGCGCGCCAGGCGAGCCCCGCCCCGCCCTACGGGCGTGGCGCCGGACACGCTCACAGGCGTGTCAAGGCCTGAAGTCCCCTGAATTCGCGGGATTCTGCGCCTACTCAAATTGACCGCGTGAACACTCCGCAGCACCATAAAACGGGTCTGCAGCCGTCATGGGGTCCGGACGCGACTCTCACAACTCGTCTTCCGGACCCTCGCGGCCAGGCCAGGAGCTAGATCGCGAGGAGTGCAGTGAAAGTCATTGAGGCCAACCATGTCTACAAGGTCTTCGGGCGTCGACCGTCCGACGGCGTCAAGAAGCTCAAGGCCGGCAGGACGCGGGACCAGCTGAGGAAGTCGGGACAGACCGCGGCCGTCATCGACACCTCCTTCGACGTCGACAAGGGCGAGATCTTTGTGGTCATGGGCCTGTCGGGCTCCGGGAAGTCCACCCTCATCCGCATGGTCAACGGCCTGTTGCCCATCACGGCCGGCAGCATGACCCTCTACGGTGAGGACCTGGCGCACGTCTCGAAGTCAAAGCTGCGCGAGCTGCGCCGCAAGCGCGTCTCCATGGTCTTCCAGAACTTCGCCCTCCTGCCGCACCGGACAGTGGGGGAGAACGCCGCCTACGGCCTGGAGATCCAGGGTGTGAATCGCTCCGAGCGCGAGCGCCGGGCCACCGAGGCCCTGGCCCTGGTCGGCCTGAAGGGGTGGGGCGGCTACAAGCCCGGGGAGCTCTCGGGCGGTATGCGTCAGCGGGTCGGCCTGGCCCGCGCCCTGGCGGCCGAGACCGACATCCTTCTCATGGACGAGGCCTTCTCCGCGCTCGACCCGCTCATCCGCCGGGAGATGCAGGACCAGCTCATCGACCTGCAGGGCAAGCTCGGCAAGACGATCCTGTTCATCACCCACGACCTCAACGAGGCCATGCGCCTGGGGGACCGCATCGCCATGATGCGCGACGGTCGCGTCGAGCAGGTCGGCACCGCCGAGGAGATCCTGCGCGACCCCGCCTCCGACTACGTCTCACGGTTCGTGGCCGACGTCGACCGCACCCGGGTCCTGACGGCCGGCTCCATCGCAGAGCCCCCGTACGCGGTCCTGGGCTCGGACCGCAGCCCCCGCGCCGCCCACAAGCTCCTGCGCGAGAACCAGCCGCCGTGGCTGCTCGTCCAGAACCGTGACCGCACCCCCTTCGGCTACGTCTGGGAGGACGACGTCGCCCGGGCGGTCAAGGAGGGCTCCGACGCGCTGCCGTTGTCCACGATCCACGAGATGCCGGTCGTGCCGCACTCGACCCCGGTCAACGAGCTGTTCGCCTACGCCGCGCAGCACGCGGCCCCCATCGTCGTCGTCGACGATGACGGACGGATCTCCGGCGTCATTCCGCGCGTCACCCTGTTGGCCGCCATCAGTGAGCAGAACCAGGAGGCCAGCGCCTCCAGCGCCGAGCCGGCCATGGAGCAGACCGATGCACAGGCCGGTAAGGCCAGTGAGACCACCGAGGCCGAAGGAGCCGACGCCTGATGATTCCCGTACAGACTCCTCTTCCCAAGATTCCCCTGGGCACGGCGGTCGAGGTCCTCATTGAGTGGATCCAGGTCCACCTCCACGGCTTCCTCAGCGCGATCTCACGGGTCGGCACCCTGGTCAACGACAACCTTGTGGACCTGCTCCTGGCCGTGCCCCCGTTGCTCATGGTGGTGGTCTTCGTCCTTATCGCCTGGATGGCGAAGTCGTGGAGGCTGGCGGTGGGTACCGCCATCACCTTCCTCATCATCATCTCCCTGGGGCAGTGGGTCAATGCGATGGAGACACTGGTCCTGGTCACCCTGGCGACCCTGACCGCCCTCGTCTTCGCCATCCCCCTGGGGATATGGGCCGCCCGCAACAAGTACGTCAGTATCCTCATCCGCCCGGTCCTCGATCTCATGCAGACGATGCCAGCCTTCGTCTACCTCATCCCCTCGGTGCTGTTCTTCTCCATCGGAGTGGTGCCCGGGATGTTCGCCACGCTCATCTTCGCGATGCCCCCCGGGGTGCGCATGACCGAGCTGGGTATCAAGCAGGTGGACAAGGAGACCGTCGAGGCGGGGCGTTCCTTCGGCGCCACCGACTGGCAGATCCTGCGGGGCATCCAGCTGCCCCTGGCAGTCCCCACCATCATGGCGGGCGTCAACCAGGTCATCATGCTGGCCCTGTCGATGGCCGTCATCGCGGGCATGGTCGGTGCCGACGGCCTGGGGAAGGAGGTCGTCAAGGCACTCGCGACGATCGACATCGCCAAGGGCACCGAGGCGGGGCTGTCCATCGTGTTCCTGGCGATCTACCTGGACCGGGTGACCGCGGCCCTCGGGGCGCCGCGGGAGAAGGGCTCGCTGCTCTCACTCATCAAGAAGCGGTGACCCATGACTCGACGACGCTTTTCCACTTCGCCCTCACCGGCGTCGGGCACGTATCGAAGGAACACCATGCAGACCTCCCGCCGCACCTTCACCGCTGCTCTGGCCTCCTTGGCGGCGGCGGGCGCCCTGTCCGCCTGCGGTAAGGGTTCCGGCGGCGGGGGCAAGCGACTCCGCCTGGGCTTCATCCCCTCCTGGAGCGACGGCCTGTCCATGACCCACCTGCTCAAGACCCAGTTGGAGAAGGCCGGGTACCGGATCAAGTTGACCGACCTGAGTGAAGCGGGGCCTCTCTACGCCGGGCTCAGCCAGGGGGCGGTCGACCTGTATCCCTCGGCGTGGCCGGACGTCACTCACAAGGAGTACATGGACAAGTACCGCACCTTCATCGAGGACCTGGGGACCTACTACGACGCGGCCAAGCTGTGCTGGTCCGTCCCGAACTACTCCTCCATGCAGTCGATCGAGGACATCAAGCCCCACGCCTCGCAGATCGGCAACAAGATCATCGGTATCGAGCCGGGCGCGGGACTGACCAAGGTGTCGCAGGAGGACGTGATCCCCGCCTACGGTTTGGGGGACATGAAGTTCCTGACCTCCTCCACCACCGGGATGCTGGCCGAGCTCAAGAAGGCCGTCGATGCCAAGCAGGAGATCGTCGTGACCCTGTGGCACCCCTTCTGGGCGAACACCACCTATGGCATGCGGGACCTGAAGGATCCCAAGGGCGCGCTCGGTAAGGGGGAGGGGCTTCACTTCCTGGGGCGCGAGGGCTTCGCGCAGGACTACCCGGAGATCGCGACATGGCTCGGCTCCATCAAGATGGATGAAGCCACCTACGGCAGCCTCGAGGACCTCGTCGTCAACACCTACGGTGAGGGCCGGGAGGATGAGGCCGCCATCGCCTGGGCCAAGAAGTACCCGCAGTACGACTTCAAGAAGTCCTGACGCCGGACGGCCGCGGCTTGGGCGGGACCCGTCGGGCGCATGGCGACGGGGCCTGTCAGTCCTCGATGCGGTTGCCGTCCTCGTCGAGGTAGTAGCCCTCGTCATCGATGGGGCGGAAGGTCATCCGGCCGTCGGCGATCTCCTCGGCGAAGTGCTCCCGGGTCATCAGCCGGGTCTGGCGCCCGCGTTCCTTCATCTCCTTGTAGGACATCGGTGTCTTCCACGGCCGATCCACTGCGCAGAAGATGACCAGGAAGGTTGCCCACGTGAGAAGCGTCAGGTGAGTGAGACGGTGCGGTGCGAAGACCATGGCCGCCAGTGCTCCGCTAATGGCCGGGCAGATGAGGGCGGACAGGATCCGCTGCGCGGTACTCATGTCGTTGGTGCGTTGGATGCGCATGGTCAGGCGCATGGATGCCGCATCCAGGGTCTCGTGCACGGCGGTCGCCAGGATGGCGAATCCTGTGATCTGGTCGTAGGTGAGCCCGGCGCGCGTGAGGGCGGACCAGAGGGCCAGCACGACTCCGACTGCGAGTGCGTCGAAGACTCCCAGGAAGACCCTTCCCGCAACCACCGCTGACAGGGGAACGTCCGGCTTCCAGTGCCGGACTGGTGTGCGGGTGACGTCGCGTGTGCTCATATGCCCTTCCCCTGACGCTCCAAGCTCACAGATGACGCTCTCTCACCCTAGCAAGACTGTGACCGTCATCGCAGTTGAGGTCTGTCGAGGTGGAGGGTGCTTGTCGTCTTGACGGCCGGTGGGAGAGTCGCTACCTTTATCAGAGGTAGCTAGGGATGAGACAGTTCCCCGAGCGCCGATTCGAAGAACCCCGCCACGGGCGGGGTTTTTTCGTGGGCAAGGAGACTTATTCACAGAGCTGGCCGACGCCAGC